>NZ_WNJX01000051.1:0-6567 GCF_010892375.1 Granulicatella sp. zg-84
ATTTTAATCATACAACACCATTCTCAGTGGCAGAAAAAGAATGTGAAAAAGGTAGTGAATGGTTAATGCCATTCACTACCAACATACTCACTATTTCTCTCCACCAACACAATTTGACGAAGAGCCATAATCTACCAACACGATTTTGTATATAAAAGTGGACAAAAAAAGGCTTAAAAACACTGTTTTCAAGCCTTTACATATTATTTATTAAATAATGCTTTATATTTTTCATATCCTTGTGCTTCTAATTCTGAAACAGGTACAAATCTTAGTGCCGCTGAATTAATGCAGTAGCGTAATCCTCCTAATTCTTCTGGTCCGTCATTAAATACGTGTCCTAAATGTGAATCTGCTTGTGCACTTCTTACTTCTGTTCTCACTCTAGCAAGTTTTTCATCAAGATGCTCTGTTAAAAAATGATCTTCGATTGGTCTTGCAAAAGAAGGCCACCCACAACCTGCGTCGTATTTATCAGTTGAGCTGAATAAAGGTTCTCCACTAACGATGTCTACATAAATACCTTCTTCATAAAAATCATCATATTCACCACTGAATGGTCTTTCAGTTGCTGAATTTTGTGTGACTTCATATTGAATATCCGTTAAACGTTGTTTTAATTCTTCTTTATTATATTTTGTCATATTTTTTCCTTCTTTCTTTTAAATAATGTGTATACCATAATAACTTTTTGTATGATAACGCATTGACATAATTAAGCCGACACCTATCATATTACCTAATAACGCAGAACCACCTTGTGAAATAAAAGGCAATGGAATACCAGTTAAAGGTAAAAGACCAATATTCATTCCGATATTTTCAAAAACGTGGAACATAATCATGGAAATAACGCCCACAGAAATATACGTGTAAAATTCATTCTTCGTTTCAAAGCAGGTTCTTACCATTTGATAAATCAATGTAAAGTAAATGAAAATCAAAAAGACAGCACCTAAAAATCCTGTATTTTCTCCGATAGTTGAAAAAATCATATCGGATTCACGAATGGGAATATGCACTTGAGATATTCCAATCCCTTTTCCTAAAACACCGCCTGTTGCTATTGCTAAAATGGCATTTCTAACTTGATAAGACCCTTGTGCTGCATGAGAAAAAGGATCTAACCACGCATCAATACGTGTAAATTGGTACGGTTTAAAACCGAAAAACATCAAAATATGCCGATGATAAACAGCCAAATATAAAATCAATGCACCGAACAAAAAAACACCTAAAAATAGTGGTAATAGAATTTTAGAGGAAATACCCGACATCAAAATAATCCCTGATACAATCGCTAAAATAACGAGTGTTGTTCCTAAGTCATTTTCTAAAATAACAAGAACGGACATCGGTAGTGTCCACAAAAAGATTTTCAGTAATAGTTGCCCATCTGTTCTTAATGTACGTTCTCGATACGTGACATTATGGTTTGTCACAACTCGAGCAAGCATTAAAATCAACGCTATTTTTGAAATTTCTGCAGGTTGAAAACTAAATGTCCCAAATCTAAACCAGCTTCTTGCTCCAAAAGTTGCTGCTGTTGTTTTGTCATAGAAAAAAAGCACAGCAACCAGTAAGATAATCGCACCGACATAAATAAAAGGTACTAATTTCCATATTTGTTTTGCATCAAATTGCATAATAATGGCAATCACGACACTGCCAAGAATATACCACACAATATGCATCACTGTTGATTGTAAACTTCCTTCATTGATTAAAACGGTTGTGGCATATAATGTTAATACACTTATGACAAATAAGATAAACACGGTTAAAATAATGCCATAGTCGATGCGTGTTATCTCTTTTACTTTTTGACGCATTCTTTACAAAACTCCTTCATCCACATTTTCAAAATCTTTAGAATAATATACTTCTTTGATATGCTTTTGTTCGTACTGTGCTTTTTTCAGAAAAGGCATATATTTATAGTCATGATACAAAACATTTAACCATGCTCCAAACAAAATAACCATAGATACGACGTATAACCATAGCATCAATACGATAAAAACACCAATTGTACCGTCTGTTAAAGCGTTGTTTGTCGCATTGCCAATGTAAATCGAATATAGTTGCGATGCCAACAAAATACTTGTCGTTGAAAAAACAGCTCCGGGTAAGGCATATCGCATTTTCCATTTGACATTTGGTACAGCGTAATACATAACCCACAACAAAATAAAAATAATGCTAAATGCAACAATCCATTTGAAGTTATCAAAAATAACGTCCATACCTCCACGAATAATCGTAAATTGTTGCAATAGCCTTAAAATAGTGCCTCCATAAGCAAACATTAAACCGACTAGCATAATAATGATCACAAACATTAACGACATAAAAAAGGCAAATAGTCTTGACACTAAAAAATTTTTTCGTTCTTTTGTGTGGTAAATATCATTCAGTACTTTTTGAATGACATTAAACGCCTGCGAACTTGACCACAAGGCAACGATAATCCCTAAAAATAAAGAGCTACCACTATAAGAATGTAAATAATGTTGTAACATTGTGTCCACTAATTCTCGAATACTTTCTGGTAAAAATGTGTCTAAATACTCTTTCACACTGTCATAACTAATCGGTAAAAGAGGAATAATATTCCCAATCACAAGAATGATTGGCACTAATGATAGCAAAATATAAAAAGTTAATTGTGCTGCTTGAGAGCCAATATCGACACGTTTCATATTAAAAGATACAGCCTGTTTAAACACTCTTAATTTTTTTAACATGTCATAACTCCTTACTTTTTTATCTTCATTTTATTATAGCAAACTATACTCCAATAAAACAGTGCGAAATTCTTTTTGTTTCGCTTACATAACAAAAAGTTTGGCATCAATCTTTTCACAGATTGATGCCAAACTTTTTAATGTACATATAATGCTGGGTTGACATATCCCGAGTACATTTGTGTAGACATACCAAAATGTAAATGGATACCTGTTGCTAATCCTGTTGCACCAATAACACCTAATGCTTGTCCTTGGGATACTGATTGTCCAACAGATACTTGTAACGTGCTTAAATGCCAATAATGTGTGTACATTCCGTTCTCATGTTTAATAATGACACCAATACCACCATAACTATCTTTACCTGCAAATACGACAACTCCTCCGGCTGAAGCGGTAATTAAAGCTTGTGAATTACCATTCACATAATCTATGCCATTATGCACATCTGTATATTTCTGTCCATTTAATAGAGTCAATTGTCTAGCCACGCCAAATGGACTTGTCACAGTTGGCTGACTAATTGGATAAACAAATCCTGTTTGTCCTGTATTAATAACTGTCGATTTTGCCAAAGCAATTTGTTGTATCCGTTCTTGTTCTTTTTTTAGCGCCTCTTGTCTGTCTTGTTCTCGACGTTTTAGTTCTTCATACTCACGCTTTGCCTGCTCTTGTTTTTCTTTCGTTTTTTCAATATCCGTTTCTAAATCTTGCTTATCGCTAGCTAATTGTGACAAAGCTACTTCGATTTCTGTTGTTTTAATGAGTAAATTTGATTTTAAAACATCCAACTCTTTCACACGTTGTGCATCTTCCAATGTGATTTGTTCCAGTTTCTCTCTCTTTTCATTCAACTTATCTTTATCTATTCGTTGCTGTTCTAATATATCATTTGATGCACGCGTCAATTCTGTCAATGCTAACACTTTTGAAAGTGCCTCTACAATATTTTCCGACGCTAAGATAGACTGGAAGAAATCGTCTGTCGTATCATCGACTTGTATATGTCTTGCTTGCTCTTTAATACGTTCATCACGTTTGATAATCAACTCCTCTAATAAGGCACTTTCTTCTTGCAATCTTTGAAATTCTTTTTGATTATCTTCTATCTTCTTTTCTACATCATGTATCGTATTTTCAAGCATTTCGATTTCTTGCATCGTTTGTTTTAACTCAGAAGATTTTTCTAATGTTGTTGCATCAATTTCTTTTATTTTTTCTTTTTGTTGAGAGATTTTTGTATCGTATTCGTCTGCAAAAGCAACCGGTATAACTACTTGGCATAACAAAGCACTCATACAAAAAATAGCACATAATTTATAATGCTTATGCATTCGTTTCACTCTCCTGTCTTTTTACTCACTTTTTATTTAACTAACTTTTCATTAGTAGACAATAGACTAACACATCCTTTTAAAATCTCCTAGTAAAAACGTACCTATTTACAAAAGTGTAAAGTTTGTCATCATTTTGTTACATACCACTTTTACAAAAAAAATTTAATTATGGTATAATAACAACATTCTATTGATTGGAGGAATTTTATGGAACCTTATGTGATTGCACTTGATTTAGACGGAACACTATTAAAGTCTGATCATACAACATCAGATTTCACAAAAGATGTCTTAAAGACACTACAAGACCAAGGACACCACATCGTCATCACAACGGGGCGTTCATTTCGTATTAGCGAGGATATCTATCACTCTCTATCGCTAAAAACACCAATGATAAACAATAACGGCGCATTGGTACATCATCCTCTAGACAAAGAGTGGGAACATTATCATCAACACTCTATTTCACTTGACACAGCAAGGAAAATTATCGCCTTACAAAAAGAGTTAAATCTTGGATTTATTGGAACTGAAACACGTCATAATGTTTATGTGTCGACACTAGATTTACCAAAAAGCGAGTATTTCCCAGAACCTGTCAACGGTTTTCAACTGCTTTCTCAACCAGAGGTTTTACCGGAAGAGCCTATTTCTTTTGGGTGGTTTTCATCATTAGAAGAACAACCTATTATCAAAAGCTACTTAAAAGAGCATTTAAACACATCATTAGATATTCGTACATGGGGTGGTGCTTTCCCCTGTTTAGATATTACACCTGAAGGTGTTCATAAAGCAGCTGGTTTAAATTATTTATTGACTATTTTAAACGTTCCTAAAGAGCGTCTTATTGCTTTTGGTGATGAAGATAACGATTCAGAAATGCTATCTTTTGCTGAGTATGGTATTGCCATGAAAAATGCCATCCCTTCCATTAAAGCAATCACTAAATACGAAACAACATATACAAATGAAGAAGATGGTGTCGCTCACTATTTAAAATCTTTTTTTAATATATAAATCGTTCGCCTCATTCTTTTTTAACAAACAAAAAAAATCTATATGTTTTTACCGTTATTTCAGATATAATATAGACGCTATATCATGTCAGTGTACATGACTAAAGGAGGCGTTCTCTTGTTTTCAAATATAAAGGCAGTTTTTCAACGTTTTGAGTTGAACTGGATCTTCATTTTCACAACGATGACAATGATGCTTCCGTTCCCTATTGCCTGTATAGGTATACTCTTAGCTACTTGTTATTTACTATATAAAAAGTCTTTTATAAACTTAATCAAACATTCTTATATACATAAACTCATTTGGCTATTTTTTCTTTTGTCTAGTACCGTATCTGCACTAGCACAAAATTTAATTGGTTTTTTTGTAACAATAAGTCTTGTTGTTTTCTATATTTACTTTACATATTACACAACACTTATTGACAAAAAAACATTCCAAAAAATATTAGATATAATGCTTCATTTTAGCATTGTTCATGCAATATATGCTTGGTTAGAAGCGTATCATATCTTACCACCAATTGATTATCATGCAATGAGCAAACATTTCATTACATGGAATGACGGACGAGCAGATTCATTTTTCTTTAATCCAAATTATTATGCCTTGGCATGTGGATTTTTCATTTTAATCGCTGGATATAAAATGTATCATGCAAAATGTCTAAAAAAACAAGGCTGGTACGCTTTTATTGCCTTTTTAAACGGTTGTGGTCTACTCTTTACATTGACACGAACCATTTTACCTTCCTTGCTTATTTCATTGATAACCTTTGGATTTTTAGTTGAATCAAAAATATTTAGACGTTTTATTATCGTTGCATTTATATTGAGCATCATTTCTGTTATTATTTTTTACAGCAATGTTCCTCGCTTTGAATTAAATTTAATTGACGAACACATTGATATTCGCACAAGTATTTGGCAAGCCTCTATAGAAGAATTTTGTCATAAACCATTCGGTCAAGGTCCTTTAACGTATATGACGATTTATGAAAAATATGCAAGTTATCCAACACAACATGCACACAATATGATTTTAGATACACTATTAAACTATGGCTTTCTTGGTGCAAGTTTGCTGATTGCCTTATTCACAAAATTACTTATCCAGTTACATCGAATAAAAAACACTGGATTATTAAAATCTCTACGTGCTCTATGTATGAGTTTTATTACCCTCGTTTTAGTTAGCGGATTGTTAGACGTCACGATTTTTTGGGTACAAACGCTATTTATTTTCATGACCGTTTGTCTAAGTACAACAAATTTATTAAAAGAAAAACAAAACACATCTCCTTCATCATAAGAGATGTGTTTTGTTTTTCTTCTCAGACTGTTGACAATAGCGATAAAAAATCCAACGTATTTCTCCAGTTTTGAAAAATACGTTGGATTTTGCATTTAAAAATGATAAATAAAGAACTATATTGTAAAAAATGGCTATCTCTCGTGAGT
>NZ_WNJX01000052.1:0-5298 GCF_010892375.1 Granulicatella sp. zg-84
GGCATATCAGGTAGTTGACTAATCATTTCAGGGGAATATTTATCCATGATTTTTTCTCTGATGAGGGCTTCTTTTTCTACCGTCCACGTATCTGTTCTACCTACGGCTAAACGTAAACGGCGATAATCGTTTTGTGCCTTTTGAGCAGAGTATTCTTTAGTGCCACCATGAAAAGATAAATCGATAAGTCCACGTTTGATTTCATTATTGATGGTTTGGTGATTTTTTCCCAATAATCGACCGATTTCTCTATTGCTTTTACCTTCTTTTTTCCATTTTTCGATGAAGTAACGTTCTTTTTCTGTTATATGTTTGCCTTTTGTGTTATAGTATTCTTGCATCTCTTGGTATCCTTTTTTTGTAGTTACTAAAAGTATATCCTATGAGATGCTTTTTTTGTACTACTGGCTAACTTAATTATATAATTTACTAAATTGTGGAATTATAATAATTTATTAACAAACGTATCGTCTTATGAAATATTAGATGTTTTACCGCATCTAAATGATTTTTCAACAGCTGCATCTGCGACATCTGGGCAATTAGAGCCACGCCAGTCTAAATTTAGCAATACGTTAACAGGCCCGATACATATTACAACACCGAATGCACATAAGTTTACGGTAGAGTATTCAACGGATGAGATAACTGGTCCTGTTGACCAATCATCTAATACATTATCGTTTAGTGAAACGGTAGCTGATTATGCACAGGTAACAGCAATTAGAGTACGCTTAAAAGACGGTCAAACATTTAATAAAGGAGAGTTGCTTGAGGTCGAAGTACCAATGAAAGCACCTGAAATGGCTAATTTAGGAGATCGTGCATGGAATAACTTCTCTATTGCAACAAATACGAACCAACCTACACCAACAAATTTAGTGTGGAATGAGATGTACATACCATCTTCTCCATTAAAAATTGTGAAAAAATCAGTAGAGGGTACACTTCTTGCAGGTGCAGTATTTACCGTTACACGTATGGATAATCCTGAGGTAACCTATGAATTAACAACGAATAAAAATGGTGTCGTTGAACAAGTTTTACCTTTAGGAACGTATAAAGTTGTAGAAAAAACAGCACCAACAGGGTATCTGTTGGATACAACCGAACATCAAGTGGAGATTGTAGAAGATGAAACAACAACATTAGAGTTAGCCAATGTGCCACTTATTTCCGTGACGGTGAACAAAGTATGGGATGATGACGATAATCGAGATGCTAAACGTCCAAATACAATTCAAGTTCATTTATTAGCGAATGGAGCAGAAAAACAAGCGGTAACGTTGTCTAATGCAGAAAATTGGACACATACATTTATGGATTTACCAGCATATGAAAATGGTCAAAAAATTGCGTACACAGTAACGGAAGATGCTGTTGCGGATTATGAAACAACCATTAATGGTTATACGATTACCAATCGCCACATTCCTGAAGTTAAATCTATTACAATAAATAAAATATGGAACGATAATAATGATCAAGACGGCAAACGTCCAAACACCATTCACGTCCATTTATTTGCAAATGGAGTAGAAAGAGAAACGGCTACTTTAACTAATGAAGATAATTGGACGCATACATTTGAGTATTTACCAGTGTATGAAAACGGACAAGAAATTGCATATACGGTAACGGAAGATGCTGTTGAAGGTTATGAAACGACAATCGACGGATATACTATTACAAATGTTCATACACCAGAAGTGAAATCTATTACCGTAAATAAAGTATGGAATGATCATGATAATCAAGACGGTCAACGTCCAAACACTATTCAAGTTCATTTATTAGCTAACGGAACAGAGAAACAAACGGTGGTGCTATCTAATGAAGAAAATTGGATGTATACATTTACGAATTTACCAGTGTATGAAAACGGACAAGAAATTAACTACACGGTGACGGAAGAGGCTGTTGCAGGGTATGAATCTGTTGTTGATGGGTATACCATTACTAATCGCCATACGCCAAAAATGAAATCAATTACGGTGAATAAAGTATGGGACGATAATAATAATCAAGATGGTAAACGTCCTGAAAGCATTAAGGCACATTTATTGGCGAATGGAGAAGTTATCCGTACACAAAATATCACAAAAGAAATGAATTGGATGTATATATTTGAGAATGTGCCAGAATATGAAAATGGACAAAAAATTGAGTATACCGTCAAAGAAGATGTTGTATCAGAGTATGAATCATCTGTTGATGGCTATACAATTACGAATAAGTACATACCAAAAACGAAGTCTGTAACGGTTAATAAAATATGGAACGATAATAATGATCAAGATGGCAAACGCCCAGATAAAATCACGGTACATTTATTCGCGAATGGAATAGAAAAACAGCAAGTATTTGTAACTGAAGCAAATGCTTGGACATATACATTTGAGAATTTACCAGTATATGAAAACGGACAAGAAATTAACTATACGGTAACGGAAGATGCTGTTGAGGGGTATGAAACAGTTGTCAACGATACAACGATTATGAACATACATAAGCCATCATTCATTGATGTGCCTGTCAATAAAGTGTGGGAAGATGATCATGACCGTGACGGCAAACGTCCGAAATCAGTAACTTTACATTTATTGGCAAATGGTGAACAAGTGGATAGTGTGACCGTTACAAAAGATAGTCAATGGCAGCATGTCTTTAAAGATGTTCCAGAATTTAAAGATGGCAAACGCATTGTGTATACAGTGAGTGAGGATGCTGTTGAGGGCTATACGGCAAATGTATCGGGAACGACTGTTACGAATACACGTTCTGTAAATCGTATCAATATTCCAGTGACAAAACAATGGGTAGATAATGATAACCAAGACGGCAAACGTCCTGAACAAATTACGGTACATTTATTGGCGAATGGAGAGATTGTCCGTACACAAGACATCACAAGAGAAATGAATTGGATGTATGTATTTGCGAATGTGTTGGAATATGAAAACGGACAGAAAATTGAGTACACCATTAAAGAAGATGTAGTACCATTTTATGAAATAACAATAAATGGTTTTGATTTAACGAATACACTTAAAGAAGAACCAAAAAAACCAACGCCGATTCCGAACAAGGAAACGCCTGAAATCACAACAACTTCGACGATATCAAAAGAAACGACAACATCAACCATACCAGATAAACCAACATTACCAAAAACGGGAAGTCGAGAGTATAATATGACAATAATCGGATTAGGCATTTTGATGATCGGATTTGGGGTAGTATGTGATAGAAAAAAACACATAGATTAAACTAGAATGATGCCAGAGAAATACATAAAAGATGTATTTTTCTGGTGTTTTGTTTACATGAGGGAGATATGATGATAGTACTAGATGATTTCTTTAAAGGGAAACGATACAATAAAGGAAAATTGATAGAGTATGGCTTTCTAGACAGGGGAGAATATTACACAAAAGAGTTTTTAATGTTAGAAGATTCATTTTTGTTGCGAGTGGATATTTTGAAAAACGGAAGCAGCCGTATGTTTGTTTATGATAGGGATACGCAGGAGATATTTTTACCTATTTATCAATCTAGAGCGGTAGGAACCTTTGTAACAACTGTTCAAGAAGCTTGCCAGCTTATTTTATCAGAAGTTACCGAATATTGTTTTGATAGAACTGAAACACAAGTACTACGTGTGATGACACTTATTAAAAAGAAGTATAATATAGAACCTACTTTTCCTTTTAAAAAGTATCCATTATATGCAGCATTTAAAACACCCTTTACAAATAAGTGGTTTGCGTTAGTGATGACAATTGATGCTTCTAAATTGGATTTGAATAAAAATGGGACAGTCGATATTGTCAATGTAAAGATAATGCCTGATGCTCTAGCCCAGCGAATTGATAATATTTCCTTTTTTCCTGCCTACCATATGAATAAAACACATTGGTATAGTATTTGTTTGGATGAATGTTTATCTGATGAAACCATCTTATTATTGATTGAACAAAGTTATACTTTAGTGGAGAATCGGTATGACAAATCGTTAAAATGGCTTAAAAAATAGTATTTTCAAAAAAGTGTTGCTTTTTATAGGTCGCACTTGTATACTTAGCCTAAGGATTTACTTATGCATATAGTTATCATAAGAACTTTTCCTTTATATATTTATTAGAGAGTAGCTATATAATGTTTAAGAAAGAAAGTGTAAAATACCTTGTTAGAAAAACAGCTTATGGATTAGGCTCTATAATGGTTGGCTTTGCATTGTTACATGCACCATCTATTGTACAAGGGAATGAAGTATCACCAGTTGCATATGCAGCAGATTTTAAAAGAACTATCAATTCAGAAATGACTCCAACTCAATTAAAAGTAACAGTTATTGGAGAATCTGAAAGTACAGTGGAGGTTGAATATGATCAATCCGATGATTCTGAACCATTGTATCAATTAAAAGAAAAAGCAAATGGAGATGGAACATCAACATATACTTTAGATCAACGTTTTGGTAAAGATGTAAGCTACAATCCATTGAAAGTTGTATTTACAAAAGATGGTGTTAAGAAAACATATAATTTACCTCAACCAGCAACAGTGTTAATGAGAGTGACTAAATACCCGATTGATAAAACGAGAGTAGCAGATCCAGATGCATTAACAACCGACGAACAAAATGCTGTTATTGAGAAAATTGTAAAACGATTTAACGAACATGGTCTTGAAATTACAGCTGATAATGTTAAATATTTACCTAATTTGAAACAATTTATTGTAACGAAAGATATTGATCTTACAGGAAAATATCCAGAATTAGATCATTACCGAGTGAATGTAGTACTAAGTGTTCAATCAGTCATTGATATTAATGCTATTCAACGTACAAATATTCAAATAACAAATGAATTTTTATCAACAGCAAGTTTTGCAGGACCTGCTGACGGTACAGCCACAGCGACTTATGATGGTAAAGAATATAATTTACAGGCAGCTAGAGCTAACAAGTATGCCTATGGATTAAACATTCAAGATCCAAATTATAGAAAAAATAAATTTGATGTGGTAAATGAAAATCAAACATTAGAATTTAAATTAGTCAATGCTGAGGGTGAAGTATTAACAAGAACTGTTGATGTTTCTGAACAATTGCAATATAAAGTCGATCAAGCATTAAAAGCAAAACCTTTAGAGAAATTAGCAAGAGAAAATAATCTCCAATTGTAAAGTAAAGTGCAAAAAAACAGATAATTACTTTCTCTTTTGCGGGGTTAATAACCAAACAATAAAAACAAAGGTTTTCTAGTCAAGGCGAAAAACAAAGTGTGCCTT
>NZ_WNJX01000053.1:0-5279 GCF_010892375.1 Granulicatella sp. zg-84
CATAAATAAAATTGAAATCAATTGATTTATCAATTTTACGTAGTAAATGGTCTTTTGGTACTAATTCGGACAATGTGTTTAATATGATTTCATCATTTGGGTGAGTTTCTTTATAAAACATAGATTTTTCCCTCCTTTTTCTTATCTCTATTATACCACTTTTAAGCGTTATTATCGTATCAGACGTTGTGGTACGAATGGCTTCGTTCTCGCACATGGTAGAGAACGAGCGATGTATCGTGTACATCGCGGTAAGAAGTACAACTTAACGTCTGATACGAAAAAAGACTGTCGACATTTTAATTTGTCAACAGTCTGAGCTCTCCGTCATTAGTTGACGAAGAGCTTTTCTTTTTTATATTCTAAAGTACAGATAATATATCCGTCATCTGTTTAATTATTTTTTCATCCGTTTCACGAATATCGTACTCACTAAATTCTTTTAACCCCATGTGAATATGCTCTTTTTTATACAACATATCACCCGCATGTACCGTTGCTCCAGATAAATGGAAACTTGTTGCACCTGTTGTTTGGTGTAAATATGTCACATTATCCACTGTAACGCCACTCCCAATTAAAATATCGACTTTTCGATTGGCTTGTTGTATCAACGCTTCTAAACAATCTACGCCTAAAGGTGCTTTGTCTTGATGTCCCGCCGTTAAAATAGTATCCACGCCTAGTGAGATAGCATCTTTCAATGATTTCTGTGCATCAACCGTCATATCAAATGCTCTATGTAGTGTAAAATGTTTGTCATGAGCATGTACTTTATCAATAATAACTTTCATTTTTTGTAAATCTAATTCACCATGCGGTGTAAGGACACCACAAACAATACCGTCCACATCTTGTGCCAACAAGCAATCCAATTCATCCAGTAACCATTCAAATTCACTATCTGTATAACAAAAATCCCCTATTCGTGGTCGTAGCATAGCAAATACCGGAATATTCGTATGTTCCTTTACCATTTTTACTAAACCTTGTGTTGGTGTAATACCTCCTAATAATAAAGGTCCACACAATTCTAAACGAGTAGCGCCTCCTTTTTGTGCATTGATTGCAGACGTCACACTATCGACACATACTTCCAATACATAGTCTTTCATATTTGTTCCTCCTATTATGTATTTTTCATCTTTAACCGCTACTGTAAATTGTAATACGTGTCCTCTTAAATTGCAATATATCCATATAAAAAGCATGTTTTATTACCGCACAATAACAGCAATCTTACATATTATATAGTAACATAAACAAAAAGTTGACCTAACAGTCAATATCTATTTCAAACAACAAATTTAATGCTACTCAAAAAAGCTTGAAATCAACTTGTTAAACAGGTTGATTTCAAGCTTTTTACTATTTTACTTAAATGATAATAAATTATATAATAGCCTCAGTTTTTATACGTTTTGTTGCATGCGATACATTTCAGCATATTTTCCATTTTGAGAAACGAGTTCTTGATGTGTCCCTCTTTCCACAATTTCACCTTCATGTAGCACAAGAATTTGATCTGCATTTTGAATAGTTGACAAACGATGAGCAATGATAAACGTTGTTCTGCCTTTTTTTAACACATTCATCGCATGTTGAATAATTTCTTCTGTTTCTGTGTCAATATGTGAGGTTGCTTCATCTAAAATTAAAATTTTAGGATTAGAAGCCAATGTTCTGGCAAATGTAATCAACTGACGCTCCCCACTTGAAAAAGCATTTCCTTTTTCAACAATAGGTTCATAAATACCTTTTTCAAGTTTATCAAGCATAGGTTTAGCACCAACTTTGATTAGCGCATCTAAAATAACGTCTTCTGCTATATCTTCATTATCCATGGCAACATTACTTGCAATCGTTCCTGTAAATAAATATGGATCTTGTAGCACTATACCCATATCCGAACGAACACTCTCACGGTTATACTCTCTAATATTTTGTCCGTCTATTAAAATACGTCCTGATTGCGCGTCATAAAAACGAAATAGTAAATTGATAATGGAACTTTTTCCTGAACCGGTATGCCCAACTAATGCCACTGTTTCTCCTTTATGAGCGTGTAATGAAATATGTTTTAAAACAGGTACATCTTCTTTATATCCAAAACAAATATCTTCAAAGACAACTTCTCCATTTGTCACATGTAATAAAAGATCACTATCTTCTTCGGGTTTTTCATCTAATAATTCAAACACACGCTTACCAGTCGCAAACGAACGCTGCATTCCTGGAAATAGACGTACAAGTAATCCTAAAATATTAAATAAGCGTTCTGTATAGTTGATGTATGAAAAAATAAGTCCAACAGATACTCCTAATGTACCACCTATCCATTGATAACCAACAAAGGATAAAATCATCAAAATAACAAGTCTTTTAAAGACGTCAACCAAGCTCCACGAAATCGTCGACTCTGCATTCAATATACTTTTTTCAGACGCAACCATCACATCTGATACGTCTTGAAATTGTTTCATCACACGTTTTTCTTGGTCGAATAGTTGTAAAATGCTACTCCCATTCATCACTTCGTTTACAGAAGTATTGACATCACTTCTCGCTTCATAAAAACGATCCATTTGTTTTGTTGTGTATTTGCTATAAATGCGTTGCCAAACGAAGAAAATCGGCACCAGCCACAATAAAACAAACCCTAGTGTAAAATTTAAGGAAAATAAAATACCATAAATAACAAATAGTGGGAAACCTTGTACTAAAACTTGTGCTAAAAGTGTACCATAAAATTGCGAACGTAATGTTTCAGTATCATTCACAATACGACTGGAAATTTTTCCTGCTGGCTTGTTGTCAAAATAAGAAATGGGTAAAGATTGCATTACATCGTATGCGGTATTTCTTAAATGTTCGGCAATGGTATTGGCACATGACATCATCACATACGTTGCAACATAGCCGATAGCACTACTTATGACTGTCATCGTAATAAACAATACAAGGTTTAACATAATATTTGCCATATCAAAATTTCCAACGGCTAAATACTGATCAAGTACATTTTTTATCAATAACGGAGCAAGCTGTGTACCTAGAGTGGATATAACAAGGAAAATAAGACCAATGGAAAATAATTTCCATGTAACACGAACTTGTTTAATCAATCGAATGAGAGTCTTCATCTTCTTCCACCTCCAACTGCTGTCTTTGATATTGTTCGTAATACCATCCTTTTTGTTCTAGTAATGTTTGTGGTGTTCCTTCCTCTGAAATGACACCATTATCCAATACAATAATCCAATCGGCATGCATCACACTTGATAAACGATGCGATACAATAATATTCGTTTTATCTTGCCTTATTGCTTGAATGTGTTCAATAATTTTTCTTTCCGTTTTTGCATCAACTGCCGATAATGAATCATCCAAAATCAATAATTCTGGTTGTTTAATAAACGCTCGAGCAATTGAAATACGTTGTTTTTGTCCTCCAGAAATGGAAACACCTTTTTCACCAACAAGTGTGTCAATCCCGTCAGACATACGCTCTGCATCTTCTGTAAAAGCTGCTGTTTCGATAGCTGTAGCTATATCCAATATATCGGCATTTGGATTTCCTACTAAAATATTTTCTTTGACACTTTTTGAAAAAAGGACATGCTCTTGTGGCACATATCCAATTTGCCGCTCGATACTTTTTCTCACAAACTGCGTAACAGGTTCTTCATTGATAGAAAATTTTCCTGTTCCAATTGGATATTGTAATAATAATTGTCTAACAAATGTTGTTTTCCCACTTCCTGTTTTTCCAACCACACCGAGTGTTTGTCCTTTATGAAGTGTCACTGCTATATTTTTTAAACTTTCTTCTTGTGCTGACATATATTTAAACGAATACTGATTAAAGGAAATGGAGTGTATCATATCAAGTTCTGTTGTGCCATCTTCTTGTAAGTCATCACTACTGTTTAATAATTCCATCAATTTAGCAAAAGATACTTTTCCTGATTGATAAATGAAAATAAAGTCTGTTAACATCCAAATAGGGTCCATGAAATATAAAGCATATAATTGTAAAGCAACAACTTGCCCAAGTGTTAAACGTCCGTCTTTCATATATAACGCACCCATACCGACAACAATCATCGTACTAAGTGATACAAAAATCATCCCTAATCTTCCGTACATAGCTTGATAACGCATAATACCATTTGCTTTTTGTTTTAATTGTGATGTTTTTTGTCTAAAACGTTTTGTTCCTAATTCTTTTTTACCGTATGCTCTTGCCACACGAATACCTTCAACGACCTCTAATACTTCATCACTTAAATTAGACACAGCCTCTCTTGATTTTTCAACTGCTACTTCTTGTTTCTTTTGGAACCAAATTAAAATCGCCCCTAAAAAGACAAATGGGGTAGCAGATACCAGCATAATTTCCCATGAAATTAAACTCATTGCCGGCACAATAAAAAGAAAAACAGCTAAAGAATAGAGTACACTCATCATGCCATATCCCATAAATTCTGAGAAAGCTTCCGTATCATTTGTAAAACGAGTTAACATATCTCCAGAACGAAACTTTTCATAAAACTGTGCTCTCATACTTAGCAATTTCCCAAACATACGTTGTCTTAAATTTGCTTGAAATTCGATTTGATTCCCAAATAAAATTTTTGCCCAAATATAAAAAGAAATGTATGCAATTATGGTAGCACTGAACAAAATAATGAGTTGTATCAATAATTCCTGCGAGGTCAATACATTATTTGTCATCTTATCAATTAAATGCTGTGTAATATTCGTCGGTACAAGTACAATAAAATACTCAATAAAAATTGTCACAAGCATGATGATATAACTTAATTTCTTCTTTTTGACATACTGCCAAAGTGCTTGTATCATATTATCCTCTCCTTTTTTAACATACAAAAAAACTCCATATCAAACATAGTAATACGTGGCATAGCACACCAAAACTATATTTGATACAGAGTTCATAAAAATACAAACTTATTTTATATCAAAAAACCAAAAGGAGTTGTTGGACATACTATGCAATTTACGAAACGTATAACGATTTGTTTTACCATGTTTGGCAACTCCTTTCCTCAAAAATATGCTATTATTTTAACATATTATTCACTACCAATCAACAGAAAATGAAAAAATAGTGAGGAAATATTTGTTTGCCGAGTTGTAAAATAAAGTGCAAAAGCAAAATAGTGTTATAAAAACAAAAAAAGACAGATAATTAACTTACTAAGATTCACCACAAAATTAGAAAGGTCATTATCATGTCTAAAACAAATTATAAC
>NZ_WNJX01000054.1:0-5206 GCF_010892375.1 Granulicatella sp. zg-84
CAAAAGCGTGGCAACGTCCTACTCTCACAGGGGCAATGCCCCAACTACCCTCGGCGCTAAGAAGCTTAACTTCTGTGTTCGACATGGTGACAGGTGTGTCCTTCTTGCCATCATTACCACACTTTCTCGCTTTTAGAAAAGTTCTTTCAAACCTCTCACAACTGAATACATAGTCACTTACCCTTCCTTCTTACCACATCTGCTCTTTTGGTTAAGTCCTCGACCGATTAGTACTAGTCCGCTCCATGCCTCACAGCACTTCCACTCCTAGCCTATCTACCTGTTCGTCTCTCAGGGGTCTTACTCTTCTCAGATGGGAAATCTCATCTCGAGGGGGGCTTCACGCTTAGATGCTTTCAGCGTTTATCCCGTCCACACATAGCTACCCAGCGATGCCCTTGGCAGAACAACTGGTACACCAGCGGTGTGTCCATCCCGGTCCTCTCGTACTAAGGACAGCTCCTCTCAAATTTCCTACGCCCGCGACGGATAGGGACCGAACTGTCTCACGACGTTCTGAACCCAGCTCGCGTGCCGCTTTAATGGGCGAACAGCCCAACCCTTGGGACCGACTTCAGCCCCAGGATGCGACGAGCCGACATCGAGGTGCCAAACCTCCCCGTCGATGTGAACTCTTGGGGGAGATAAGCCTGTTATCCCCAGGGTAGCTTTTATCCGTTGAGCGATGGCCCTTCCATACGGTACCACCGGATCACTAAGCCCGACTTTCGTCCCTGCTCGACCTGTCCGTCTCGCAGTCAAGCTCCCTTCTGCCTTTACACTCTTCGAATGATTTCCAACCATTCTGAGGGAACCTTTGGGCGCCTCCGTTACTCTTTAGGAGGCGACCGCCCCAGTCAAACTGCCCATCTGACACTGTCTCCAGTCACGTCTTCATGACTCGGGTTAGAGGGTTCATGTCACAAGGGTAGTATCCCACCAGCGCCTCCTTGGAAACTGACGTCCCCACCTCTTAGGCTCCTACCTATCCTGTACATGTCACACAAACACTCAATATCAAACTGCAGTAAAGCTCCATGGGGTCTTTCCGTCCTGTCGCGGGTAACCTGCATCTTCACAGGTACTATAATTTCACCGAGCCTCTCGTTGAGACAGTGCCCAAATCGTTACGCCTTTCGTGCGGGTCGGAACTTACCCGACAAGGAATTTCGCTACCTTAGGACCGTTATAGTTACGGCCGCCGTTTACTGGGGCTTCAATTCATACCTTCGCTTGCGCTAAGCACTCCTCTTAACCTTCCAGCACCGGGCAGGCGTCAGCCCCTATACGTCATCTTTCGATTTTGCAGAGACCTGTGTTTTTGATAAACAGTCGCTTGGGCCTATTCACTGCGGCTGATGCTTCCATCAGCACCCCTTCTCCCGAAGTTACGGGGTCATTTTGCCGAGTTCCTTAACGAGAGTTCGCTCGCTCACCTTAGGATTCTCTCCTCAACTACCTGTGTCGGTTTGCGGTACGGGTTGTCACAGCCTCGCTAGAAGCTTTTCTTGGCAGTGTGATTGATAAGATAGACTCTACTCGTTTCCTTTCAAGCCCCCATCACAACTCATTCTTATAAAGACAAGCATTTTACTCATCTTCAAACTCGTTGCTTAGATCTCACTATTCCATCAGTGGACTCTTTCAACCTCCTGCGTCCCTCCATCACTCAATCAGTTGTGACAAGTACAGGAATATCAACCTGTTATCCATCGACTACGCCTATCGGCCTCGCCTTAGGTCCCGACTAACCCTGGGAGGACGAGCCTTCCCCAGGAAACCTTAGTTATTCGGTGGACGGGATTCTCACCCGTCTTTCGCTACTCATACCGGCATTCTCACTTCTAAACGCTCCACCACTCCTTACGGTATGGCTTCTTCGCCCTTAGAACGCTCTCCTACCACTGACGCTCTTCACGTCAATCCACAGCTTCGGTGGTCTGTTTAGCCCCGGTACATTTTCGGCGCAGGATCACTCGACTAGTGAGCTATTACGCACTCTTTAAATGGTGGCTGCTTCTAAGCCAACATCCTAGTTGTTTAAGCAATCCCACATCCTTTTCCACTTAACAGACACTTTGGGACCTTAGCTGGTGGTCTGGGCTGTTTCCCTTTCGACTACGGATCTTATCACTCGCAGTCTGACTCCCGTTTATAAATCTCTGGCATTCGGAGTTTATCTGAATTCGGTAACCCGAGATGGGCCCCTAGTCCAAACAGTGCTCTACCTCCAGGATTCTCACAACGAGGCTAGCCCTAAAGCTATTTCGGAGAGAACCAGCTATCTCCAAGTTCGATTGGAATTTCTCCGCTACCCACACCTCATCCAAGCACTTTTCAACGTGCCCTGGTTCGGTCCTCCAGTGTGTCTTACCACACCTTCAACCTGGACATGGGTAGGTCACTTGGTTTCGGGTCTACGACAACGTACTATCTCGCCCTATTCAGACTCGCTTTCGCTTCGGCTCCGTCTCTTCAACTTAACCTCGCACGCTATCGTAACTCGCCGGTCCATTCTACAAAAGGTACGCTATCACCCATAAACGGGCTCTAACTACTTGTAAGCACACGGTTTCAGGTTCTCTTTCACTCCCCTCCCGGGGTGCTTTTCACCTTTCCCTCACGGTACTTGTTCACTATCGGTCACTAGGGAGTATTTAGCCTTGCCAGATGGTCCTGGCGGATTCCAACGGGATTCCTCGTGTCCCGCCGTACTCAGGATGCTACTAGAGGCTCATTCCATTTCGACTACGAGGCTTTCACTCTCTTTGGCTGACGTTCCCACGCCATTCGTCTATAAAACTCACTCTCACATCGTAGTCCTACAACCCCAATCAGCATGCTGACTGGTTTGGGCTCCTTCCGTTTCGCTCGCCGCTACTCAGGAAATCGATTTTTCTTTCTCTTCCTGCAGGTAATGAGATGTTTCAGTTCCCTGCGTCTACCTTCTCATTAGCTATGTATTCACTAATGGATACTATCCCATCACGGATAGTGGGTTCCCCCATTCGGATATCTCTGGATCATTGCTTACTTACAGCTCCCCAAAGCATTTCGGTGTTCGTCCCGTCCTTCTTCGGCTCCTAGTGCCAAGGCATTCACCGTGCGCCCTTATTTACTTAACCTACCATACATTTCCTGTATGTTGCGATTCTCTTTTAAAAAACTCTTCTCGGTAAAATTTTCTTGGTTTGTTTTCTATGTATTCAGTTGTCAAAGGTCTTCTTCGAGTACTACCGTACTCTATGGAGAATAGCGGGATCGAACCGCTGACCTCCTGCGTGCAAAGCAGGCGCTCTCCCAGCTGAGCTAATCCCCCAACCTCTTGATTAGGTCTTTCAACCCTCTCAAAACTAAACAAGACGCCCCTGTTGTGCTTTCCTTCTTTTCCTTAGAAAGGAGGTGATCCAGCCGCACCTTCCGATACGGCTACCTTGTTACGACTTCACCCCAATCATCTATCCCACCTTAGACGGCTAGCTCCTTACGGTTACCCCACCGGCTTCGGGTGTTACAAACTCTCGTGGTGTGACGGGCGGTGTGTACAAGACCCGGGAACGTATTCACCGCAACGTGCTGATTTGCGATTACTAGCGATTCCGGCTTCATGTAGGCGAGTTGCAGCCTACAATCCGAACTGAGAACGGCTTTAAGAGATTCGCTTACCCTCGCGAGTTCGCTGCTCGTTGTACCGTCCATTGTAGCACGTGTGTAGCCCAAGTCATAAGGGGCATGATGATTTGACGTCATCCCCACCTTCCTCCGGTTTGTCACCGGCAGTCTGATTAGAGTGCCCAACTGAATGCTGGCAACTAATCATAAGGGTTGCGCTCGTTGCGGGACTTAACCCAACATCTCACGACACGAGCTGACGACAACCATGCACCACCTGTCACTTTGTCCCCAAAGGGAATTCTCTATCTCTAGAGTGGTCAAAGGATGTCAAGACTTGGTAAGGTTCTTCGCGTTGCTTCGAATTAAACCACATGCTCCACCGCTTGTGCGGGTCCCCGTCAATTCCTTTGAGTTTCAACCTTGCGGTCGTACTCCCCAGGCGGAGTGCTTAATGCGTTAACTACAGCACTGAAAGGTGGAAACCTCCCAACACTTAGCACTCATCGTTTACGGCGTGGACTACCAGGGTATCTAATCCTGTTTGCTCCCCACGCTTTCGAGACTCAGCGTCAGTTACAGACCAGAGAGTCGCCTTCGCCACTGGTGTTCCTCCATATATCTACGCATTCCACCGCTACACATGGAATTCCACTCTCCTCTTCTGCACTCAAGTCCCCCAGTTTCCAATGACCCTCCACGGTTGAGCCGTGGGCTTTCACATCAGACTTAAGGAACCGCCTGCTCTCGCTTTACGCCCAATAAATCCGGACAACGCTTGCCACCTACGTATTACCGCGGCTGCTGGCACGTAGTTAGCCGTGGCTTTCTGGTTAGATACCGTCAATCTCTTAGCAGTTACTCTAAAAGGTGTTCTTTTCTAACAACAGAGTTTTACGATCCGAAAACCTTCTTCACTCACGCGGCGTTGCTCGGTCAGACTTTCGTCCATTGCCGAAGATTCCCTACTGCTGCCTCCCGTAGGAGTTTGGGCCGTGTCTCAGTCCCAATGTGGCCGATCACCCTCTCAGGTCGGCTACGTATCATGGCCTTGGTGAGCCGTTACCTCACCAACTAGCTAATACGCCGCGGGTCCATCCATCAGCGACAGCTTACACCGTCTTTCCCTTGTGTATCATGCGATACACAAGCCTATTGGGTATTAGCAGTCGTTTCCGACTGTTATCCCTATCTGATGGGCAGGTTACCCACGTGTTACTCACCCGTCCGCCGCTAAACTTAGAAAATGCAAGCATCTTCTAAGCTCCGCTCGACTTGCATGTATTAGGCACGCCGCCAGCGTTTGTCCTGAGCCAGGATCAAACTCTCATTAAATATAAAAGTTTTTAAGCTCTTTTTTGCTGACTTATCTTTGGATGTTTCCATCCAGATTTATTGTTTTTGTTTTGACACATCCATTGGATGTTGTCCCTACACATTTGGTTTGTCTTTGTTTAGTTTTCAAAGGGCTGTGTCGACTGTTTCCAGTCGTTTTGTCGTCCCTTGCGACGACTTATACATCATACCAACACACCTTTTTTTTGTCAACACCTTTTTCAAACTTTTTTTCTTTTTTTTCAAACTTTTTTATTTC
>NZ_WNJX01000055.1:0-4255 GCF_010892375.1 Granulicatella sp. zg-84
GAGACATGTATCGTGTACATTTTGGTGAGCCGTACATCACTTTGTGACTTAAAATAAAAAGATAGTGACGTAACATTTGTGACATCACTACCTTTTATGAGTCATCAACCCTATTTGACATAGAGCCAATAAAAAAAGTCAATATTTTTATGTATTTTATCATTATCAATAGTAGAAAAAACAGGTAGTGAATGGTATTAGTCATTCACTACCTGTTTTACCAATAGCATTATTAAAAAATAGAATAACGTTGTCTAGCTATTCTTCTATTGCATTGATATATATAAAGACAGAGTGTTAATATTATCCAAATAGATAGATTGATAAAAATACTTATTACATCTAACTGATTGGTATAAATCATATTTGTAATAGTACTAAAAGGAAGTACATTACTACATAATTGCCATAAAGGTGGATAAGTCGATACAGCACCAACAGATCCTCCTAAAAGCACAATCATACTCGCAACTATATTTGTCCAAAAATATGGATTGTGATATGTCCAAGATAAACAGCTTGCAAATAAACCAAGCACAATACCCGAAACAATACAAAAAGGTGCCAATATTAAAATATAGTATAGAGAAACAATATTTAAACTAGCAAATAATACACCATTTATCACTGCTAATAAATATGCTCCAAAAAAACAAATCAGAAATTGATTTCCCCAATAATAAAAAGAAAATGGGTGATGTACAATGACATATTTATCAATCCCTCTATTCATATTTCCAATAAAGAGTTTGGATACCATATATACAGCCATCGTCCCACTTGATAACACAATGGAAACCGTCATGATTTTAGATGATAATTGATAATTATAGTCTTGCATAATCAGTACCATTAAAAAGGCTTGGAACATTGGTATAATAATGAAGTGAAGCAAAAATGTTCGTAAATGATTAAAATAAGAAAGTGATGTAAGTACAATTTTCATAAGCTTCCCCCAAATTGACCGAATTGTTTTGCTTTTTTGATTAAATAATGAGTTGTATAAAAGCTAATACCAAGCATAATGACAATACTGACAAGGCATTTTAATAAATTGATCCCTGTTAATACTTCTTCTTTTAATAACCAACCAATAGGCATTGAAATTGGTATAATCCACTGCATAATTTGTTTTAAGGGCATAAATAATGTAGGAACAGTGAATAAACCTGATAGTAATAGTATCGGTAAAGAAATCAATTCTTCATAAATAATGGCATTCTTTGTTAAAACAAATACAGAAGCAATGCATAAATCTAAAACAGTTGCACCAAACCAAAGTAAGATTATGAATAATATATCAATTAAAGTAATAACTGGCAAAAATCCTAAAAAAATAGATAATAAAAAAGCAATAGGAAAACTTAATAATCCAAATAAAGCTGCTGGCATAACCAGTGCAACTAAGGAAATATAGTCATCTAGTGGATTATTGATTAAATACACGAATGTTCCTTGCCATTTTTGCATACCTACAACTCCTGCTGCTGTTGTTCCAGATGCCCATAATCCAAAAATTCCTGCTCTTAGCCAAGCAACTTGGTTAACTGTTTCATGTTGAGAATATGCTGCTAAATATTGAAATAAAATCAATGTTGTTGTGCTGGATAAAACCGTCATTAAAAAATAACTATTTTTGCTATACAGTTTTAAATGAAATATAACTAATGATAAAAAACGCATACTCTATCTCCTTTTTAACTGTTCAGCAATAGCTAAATAAGATTCTTCTAATGTTGCCGGTCTATCAATCTTAGTGAGATTAGATAAGCGAATGATGCTCTCCACTGTTCCTTCATGATAAATTTTACCTGCACCAATCAATAAAATACGATCTGATAAAAATTCAATTTCAGACATTGTATGACTTGTTAATAGAATAGCGATTTTCTCTGTTTTAGCAAGATGTTTAATCATTTCCCTTATTGTACGAGCAATTTCCACGTCCAATCCCGTTGTTGGTTCATCTAAAAGAATAATTTTAGGTTTGTTTAAAAGCGCTCTTGCAATATGCAATCGTTGCTTCATTCCTCTTGAAAATTCCCTTACTTTTTTATGTTCAACATCTTTTAATTCTACTAATGTTAATACTCTATTGACTTCATCTTGTACTTGTTTTCTAGCAACTTTCTTCAGATGTGCAAAAAATATTAAATTTTCTCTTGCCGATGCATGACCATAAAATCCTAATTCTCCACCTAATACAACTCCCATAGGAAAGTATTTTCGTGTTTTTTTCGTTAATGTTGTACCATCAATCAAAATAGAACCACTTGTTTGTTCTAAATATCCAGCTATCATTTGTACCAGCGTTGTTTTTCCTGCTCCATTAGGCCCTAAAAGTGCAACTACTTTTCCAGATTCTAATGTAAAAGAAATATCTTCTACAGCTACAAATGTCTCCTTTTTAGTTATAAATTCTTTCCTTAAATGTTGAATATCAATTTTAGTCATATATTCCCCTCTTACTATCACTTTGTTCTAACTTTACTAGTTCTTTCTCTAACTCTCTTACTTTCATCATATTATCTGTTTTATAATATAATACAATCAATAATTGATAGTCAAATACAATTGAATAAAATTCTCCCTCGTTTACATGATAAACTAAAGCTTGTTCTAAAATGGGAATGGCTCTTTTAAAATCTTTATTTAAAAAATAAAAATAGCCTAATGTACCTAATGCTTCTGAGATATAAACGGTAGCATATTTAGATACCATATCAACATTTAACTCTAAAAGATAAATGGCTCTTTTTAACTGCTCTTTTTTTAGAAAAATTTGTGCAAGATTTATATTTATTTGACTTAAATATCGAGCTACTTGATGTTTTTTATTATCAGATATATCTTTGGAATAAAGAAGTGCTTTTGATAATAATTGTGCATTTTTCATGATTAATTCAATATATAAACTTCCCCACATCTCTCGATGTGATTCGAGTAAGAAAAAAGCATATAAATTATTAACAAGTACGGTCATCATCAAATCATCTTGAATATTTGAGTGATTTTCAAGTACAATTTCATTTAAAATACTTTCAACTTTTTTAAAATTTCTAAATCTTTTTAATTCTGAAACAGCCATTCGATGTAATGCTGTCAAACGATTTAGCGTTGATTTTGATACATTTATATTAGATGCTAGCTCAAATAATTGAAGACCTTTTTTATTATTTCTTGCGACTAACACTGTTCCAGAAAAAATACATAATGTGTAATCAGCGTATGCTACTATCTCATCAAATCTATTTAACACACTTATCTCAACAGCTTGATAATCACCTGTTAAAAAAATAACCATATCAATCCAATACGCATATTTTTGTATTGGAATGCATGCTAATTCTTCTACAAGTTCATGAGTAGTAGGTATCTTAATACAATTATCGTGACATACTGTTAACATCATTTTTTGAATACTTTTAAATTCTCTAACACCTAAATCATTTAAATAATAAGGTACAGATCGACGTGGCATGAATGATATATCATTATGTAACACAATAAGTTTAGCAAGACTTATTCTTTCTTTTAAATAAATAGGTATATTTTTCTGATTTAATTGATCTATATATTTACTAATTCTCATGCTAATCTCCATCAGTTTCATGTTCAGGAGCATGATGCCATCCTCTAAAATAAACATTTAATCTTTTTAAAACTTCATCATTCAATTCATAAAATAATTCTTCTAATTGATTTTCCTCCATAATTTCCCTCCTTTCTGTCTTCATGCTCCATTCTACAAAGTTTTTATTCTCTGTCTATAAAAAAAGCCATATTTCTTTTTATAGCTGACAAAATGATTTATTATCAATAATTTTTATATTATATACAGACAAAAAACGGTATATCCCTTCATAAAAGACTTTTTAAATCAATTTTGTTTATTCTATGATGAAATTTGTAAATATTTAGTATAAAACTAAAAAAGAAATGAAAAAATTAAATAAAATATTGTAAATGTCATTAACTCAATAATAAAAGATGTTGATAGAAATAATCCACAGACATCTTTTGAGATAGAACTAAAAAGGCTGTATAATTTTTAGGGTTGATGGCATAAGCCAGCAACCCTAATTTTATGTAGACAAAAAGGCAATTTTCTCTTAAATTAAAAGTACGACCAAATAATAAGGAGAAATTGCCTATGTCTAATATAACAGAAATCTTACTACAATTAAAGGATAAAAACATCACATTTGATCATGAAAACATATCAGAGTGTGACATTCGACATAAAAAATCATTG
>NZ_WNJX01000056.1:0-3447 GCF_010892375.1 Granulicatella sp. zg-84
TTGTTTCTGAATATGATCCAATACTTATAACTTTATATTTGCCAAGTTCATCGAATTCAGACTCAATAGATGTCCCTCCAGTAGACTTACCGAAATCTTCCAACTTACGTTGTTCCCAAGCATCAGCATTTTTGAACTGTTTAAAGCGTCTTTTTGGTATTTTTTTGTTGTTTTCCACCATTAAAGCACCACCAATTCACTCATCAGTTTTTCAAACTCCTGTTCAAGTTTTAATATTTCATCATCTATATCATCTAATGTATCTGAATAACGTTTGTTTAACTCATCAATCACAGCAATCTCTTTTTTTAGTGGTTTTTCTACTAGAAGTAAAACTTTTTCAATAACAGAGCCAAACCATTTTTGGTATAAAAGTTCATCAACTTCTTCATCACTTAAATTCTCTATACGATTCCATACTAATTCTTTCACTTCTTGTTCTTTTAATTTGATTTCTTTACCAATAGATGTTTTTTCTTTTAATAAGTTAGATACATTTTTTAAGAGATTATATTCATCTGACCCTTTTGTCACTTCTTTCATCCCTGCTGTTATCAACTTACTATCAAAACTATCTTGTATCTCACCTTCATTATTTCTTTTCAGAAAATCACCAAGAATAATATTCTCCTCGCTATCTTCTACTTTAGCATTTTCTACAAGTTCACTCAATTCACTCTCAATATCTAAAAGACGTGATTTTAGTGCTGTAATCCGTTCTTGTTCACGTTCATAACAATAATCAGCTATAAGATTATTAGGAATAATTGCTCCGTTCCAACCATCTTGAATTTTCTCTTTACCTTTTTTTGATACGATATTCGGTTCACGTGTTCGTCCAGCTTGATAAAATCCTAATTGCTCAATAAGTTCCGCATCATGCATCAATGCATTTTTCCACATTTCTGCAATAATTTGATACCCTTCATAAATATCAATTTGTCCAAATTCGTCCAGACACTTTTTAATATCTTCAAGCATACTTGCTTTTATCATACTTACGTTATTTTTATAGTTTAGTTGATGCAATTTTGTCCAATAGCATTGGATATAATTTTCAATAGTTGCTTTAATTTTTTGTGATTTTTCTTGTATAGCACGACTCGAAAAAATATTTTCAGAAAGTTCTTCGAGCGGTTGATTTAACTCTAAATAGCCCGGACGCTTTTCAATAAACGCCTTATTTAAAATATCCTGAACCGTTTCATTTAAAACTTTTAAAGACTGTATATTTTTTTCTGGTATGCCGCCATATAAATGTGCATCAACATCATGAGGAATTTCTTCATCAGAAGCTTCCACATAACGTGGAATATTCATATTATATTCATTTTCTATTAATTCTTGTCGTGATGCTAAATGACTATACCCTTTCTCTTCTGTACGATTTTTATAAACATCAACAATTTTTGCAATATCTTTTTCTTGAAGAACATTTTGTTTTCCTTCTTTAACAAAATTACGTGAAGCATCAATAAACAGAATTGGTTCATTTAATTCACGATTTTTCTTCAAGATAATAATACATACTGGGATACCCGTATTCGTAAAAAGATTATTTGGTAGTCCAATAACAGCATCTATTTGATTTTTCTCTATTAAACGTTTCCTAATTTCTCCTTCTGCTGCACCACGAAACAAAACACCGTGAGGTAAAACAATTGCCATAAGTCCTTTTATAGACAAATGATACAAACCATGAAGTAAGAAAGCAAAATCTCCTTTTGAATCTGGAGGCAGAACTCCCGCAATTTCAAAACGTGGATCACTCGGTTTAAGTCCATAACGATTCCAATTTTTAATAGAATACGGTGGATTCATAACAACTGCATCAAACTGAACACCTTCATTTGGACGTTCTGGATCTTCCGGCCAATCTTGAGAAAGAGTATCGCCATTTTTAATATTCATTTTATTAGGTTCAACACCATGAAGTAATAAATTCATACGTGTTAAGTTGTAAGTCGCTGTATTTTTCTCTTGACCATAGTACTCAAGTTTTTTCTGTTCTTCCTTTGTTAAATGTTGTTTTACTGTTAAAAGAAGCGAGCCAGAACCAACAGTAGGATCATAGATAGATTTTATTGTATCGTTTGTTGTCACAATTTGTGCCATGACTTCACTGACTTGTCGAGGTGTATAGAACTCTCCAGCCTTCTTACCTGATTCCATAGCAAATTGTCCAATTAAATATTCATACGCATCACCAAGTACATCACCGTCTTGGAGAGAAACCATATCCAAATCTTCAAACAGTCGAATAAGAGCTTGAATATTTTTACTACGCTCATTCAAATTACTCCCAAGAGATGTATCTGATAAATCCAGTGTTGAATTTGCAAAAAGACCTTGAAAATCATTCGCTCTACTTGTTACAGAAATACTACGTTCAAATTGATTCAAACTATCCATTACTTTCTGCACTTCAAAATGCCCTGAATTCATATCTTTAATCCACGTATGATAAAGATACTCCGGACGTATACAATACCCTACCATATTTTGAATCATATCTTCAATTGATTGTCCATACTCTAAATATGCATTACAATATTCATCATACCAATTATCCGTAGCAGAAAGACCACAAGCTATTGCAAATTCTTTAAGTGTTTTATCACTTAAAAATTTATAAAACATAAGGCCTAACATATAATCCTTATATCTAGTGGCATCCATTGAACCACGTAGTTCATTCGCACCACTCCATAAACGTGATTTTATTTCCTCTGATGTAATCATTCTTTTTTCTCCTTTTCTTATTAACAAATAAAACTATCTTCATTCTGTTAATAATATATTTTCTCCTTCTCATTGCACAAAGTACACACTAACTTTAACAAAAATATTTACATTTGAGATGCATACATTTTTATATAACATTGACAAATAAACGCTATATATTAACCTTTTATCAAAATACTCTCATGCTCAATTATATCACGCTGTACTAAAAAAGAAATATGGGATACACCCTTTTATTATCCATAATAGTAAAAAATCACTATAATTCATTACACCTTACTTTTGAATACATTCTCTTTTATATATTTATTTTTTATTCTTATCATCTATCATTAACGTTACTACATTTCTAATTTATCTACTAAAATCAATGATATTTTGTGATATAATGACAGACTATTCTTTTTCTTGTCCAAATTCTTTACTTGTATTTCTTGCAATTCAACACTTAACTTGACAATTTTCTTATTTTTATCTAAAAATAAGAAAAACATAAATGAGTTAGATAAAATGCTTATATTTTTGAAAAGTAAAAAATAAAAATATTGTATATTATTAGTCAATATATCTTTTTTATTGACGATTGGGAACAACGTAAGTTGGAAGATTTCGGTAAGTCTACTGGAGGGACATCTATTGAGTCTGAATTCGATGAACTTGGCAAATATAAAGTTATAAGTATTGGATCATATTCAGAAACAA
>NZ_WNJX01000057.1:0-3364 GCF_010892375.1 Granulicatella sp. zg-84
CCACATACGATGTCGTTCATCAATTAAGAGATGCTTTACATAATAGAGATTTTGACCGATTTGAAGAAATACTCATATGGGCTAAACAGGAAGCTATTTCTCCTGGTTTACGTAGAGTATTAAGAACGTTCAAAGGGTATTTACCCTATATTAAAAACACCTTTATCTACCATCATTTGACTAATGGTGCACTTGAAGGAATCAATCATAAAATTAAAGTACTTAAGAGAAATGCCTATGGTTATCGTAACTTTTCACATTTTAGAAATCGTATTTTATTCATGTGTAAGTTATATGTACCGTATACCGTACCATCTACTTCACTAGTTGCTTAATAGTTTAAGTCAAAAGTGATGTACGAATAGCTCCTTCCCCGCACAACGTAGGGGAAAAGACATGTATCGTGTACATGTCGGTGAGCCGTACATCACTTTGTGACTTAAAAAAAGATAGTGACGTAACATTTGTTACATCACTACCTTTTATGAGTCATCAACCCTATTTGACATAGAGCCCGTTTTTTATTTATTCTTGGTCTAAAACTGGTTTTTCAATAAGAGCTTTCATTGATAAGTTAATTCTACCTTGTTTATCAATTTCAATGACTTTGACACGTACCATTTGTCCTATTTTTAAAACATCTTCAACAGATTTCGTTCTTTCATGAGATATTTCAGAAATATGAACTAGACCGTCTTTTCCTTTTACAATTTCAACAAAGGCGCCAAATTTTTCAATACGTTTAACTGTACCTTCATAAATATTGCCTACTTCAACAACATGTGTTAATTCTTCAATAATTTGGATAGCACGCTTAATCATATCCGTATCAGAAGAAGCAATACTCACATTACCCTCTTGGTCAATATCTATTTTAACTCCTGTTTCATCAATAATGGCATTAATGGTTTCTCCACCACGCCCAATGACAACCTTGATTTGATCTGGATGAATTTGTATCATTTCGATTTTCGGTGCATACGGGCTTAATTCTGGTCTAGGTTGTGCAATCGTGCTTGTTAATTCTTCTAAAATTTCCAAACGTGCTTTTTTGGCTTGTGTTAATGCTTCTGTTAAAATTTGTTCAGTAATACCTTTAATTTTAATATCCATTTGTAAAGCTGTGATACCTTCACTTGTTCCAGCTACTTTAAAGTCCATATCACCTAAGTGATCTTCTAAACCTTGAATATCTGTTAAAACGGTATACTGTCCATTATCCTCATTCATCACCAATCCCATAGCAATTCCGGCAACTGGTGCTTTAATAGGAACACCTGCATCCATTAACGCCAATGTACCGGCACAAATACTTGCTTGTGAACTTGATCCATTTGATTCTAATACTTCAGATACTAAACGAATCGTATATGGAAATTCCTCTGGTGTTGGAATAATTTGTTTTAATGCTCGTTCTCCTAATGCACCATGTCCAATTTCACGGCGTCCTGGACTTCCTGCACGTCCTGTTGAACCAACAGAAAATTGTGGGAAATTATAATGATGAATAAATCTTTTTCCTTCTTCAATACCCAATCCGTCAATGACTTGATGCTCGCCTAATGGTGCTAAAGTTGCTGCCGTTAATGCTTGTGTTTGTCCACGTGTGAATAAGCCTGAACCATGAACACGTGGTAATAAAGCAACTTCTGAAGATAGTGGACGAATTTCATCAATTTTACGACCGTCTGGTCTTACTTTATCTTCTGTAATTAAGCGACGTACTTCATCTTTTTCTAAATCATAAACAATTTGACGAATTTCTTTAGCAATACGCTCAATTTCTTCATGTTCTGCATATTTTTCTTCAAAGAATAAAATAGCTTCTTCTTTAACTGCTTCAATATTTGCTTCACGTGCTAATTTTTCTTCGGTTTGAATAGCTGTTAACATTTTATCTTTAAATAAGTCTTGTGCTTCTTTAACAAGGTCTTCATCTAATGTCAACAAGTCAATATCCATTTTTTCTTTACCAACAGCTTGTGTGATTTCTTCTTGGAATTGAACAAGTGCTTTAATAGCTTCATGTCCATATAGTAAGGCATGCAACATGTCTTCTTCTGAAACTTCTTTTGCACTACTTTCTACCATATTGATAGCCGTCTTTGTTCCTGCAACAGATAGTTCAATATCACTGTTTTCTTTTTGAGCAACTGTTGGGTTAATAACATATTCACCATTAACACGTCCAACATCAACTCCTGCAATTGGCCCGTCAAATGGAATATCAGAAATACATAAAGCTAAAGAAGAACCAAACATTGCTGCCATTTCTGGAGAACAATCTTGTTCTACAGATAATACTGTATTAGTAATTTGTACTTCATTTCTAAATCCGTCTGCAAACATTGGACGGATCGGTCTATCAATTAAACGTGCTGTTAAAGTTGCACTCTCACTTGGACGACCTTCACGTTTAATAAAGCCTCCTGGCATTTTACCAACGGCATACATTTTTTCATTATAGTTTACAGTTAGCGGGAAAAAATCTCCTGTTGTGGCTGATTTTGAACAAACAACCGCTGTCAACACAACTGTATCTCCATAACGAACTAAAACAGCACCATTTGCTTGTTTGGCTAATTGCCCTACTTCAACTTTTAATGGACGATTTGCCCACATCGTTTCAAAAACTTGTTTTGTCATATTTATTCCTCTATCTTTCTGCCACGCTACTAAACAAAGAACAGTCAATCAATTGTCATTCACTCTTCTTTGCATAGTAGTCTAGTGGCTACTTAAAATGAGCTTACATAGGATAGGCGGTACTCCAAAATGGAATACCGCCTAAACAATACTGATTAACGACGTAAGCCTAAACGTTGAATCAATTCACGGTAACGTTGAATATCTTTGTTACGTAAGTACGCTAACAAGTGACGACGATGACCGATTTTTTTCATCATACCACGAGCTGAATGGAAGTCTTTTTTGTGAACACGTGCATGTTCGTTTAAAGCGTTAATTTCAGCTGTTAACACTGCGATTTGTACTTCTGGAGAACCTGTATCTCCTTCGTGTGTTGCGTATGCTTTGATGATTTCAGTTTTTTGTTCTTTAGAAATTGCCATTTCTAACACCTCTTTCTTTAAAATTGCCCTATGCCGAGTAAATCGTTGGTGATACGCATTTACCAAGTATAAGGTTCGTGTAGATACACACTATCATTTTACGTAATGAAATATCATTTGTCAAACAAAATCATTGGTCTTTCTTATGAAAATAACCCTCTTTTTATGGCTCTTCGTCAAATTGTGTTGGTGGAGAGAAATAGTGAGTATGTTGGTAGTGAATGGCATTAACCATTCACTACCTTTTTCACATTCTTTTTCTGCCACTGAGAATGGTGTTGTATGATTAAAAT
>NZ_WNJX01000058.1:0-3206 GCF_010892375.1 Granulicatella sp. zg-84
AGGCGTTTAGTCCTGAAATTTGGCATAAAGACAGTTGTGATTGACGTGTCCCATTTTTTACAATGCCATTGGTTGCGTGACAATTTGGGCAACAATCTGGTGTATAGGTTAATTTACCGTATAAGACCAATGATTTTTTATGTCGAATGTCACACTCTGATATGTTTTCATGATCAAATGTGATGTTTTTATCCTTTAATTGTAGTAAGATTTCTGTTATATTAGACATAGGCAATTTCTCCTTATTATTTGGTCGTACTTTTAATTTAAGAGAAAATTGCCTTTTTGTCTACATAAAATTAGGGTTGCTGGCTTATGCCATCAACCCTAAAAATTATACAGCCCTAATATATTGAATAACTGTTAAACAAGGTAAGTGGCTATAAAAAACTATAAAATATTCAAATAAATGACAGATGAACAAGTCGATGACTTGTCTGCATGTATTAAGAACACGCTACGTATTATCAATCAAAAAGATATTCAATACAAAGAAGCGTGTCTGTTTTCAGCATGAAAAGATTATTTAAAAAAACCGCTATTCGTGTTGACCATTATCATACAGAATACTCTTTTGGCTATAAAGAATGGTATACGCATGTGTTTCATTCACGGAGATATAAAGTAAAAATATATAACAATTTTTTGTCTGCTGAAGCAGTTGCAAAACAAATTCATGGCACTGTTATAGCCCTTTAGTTTGTAAATGAATTTATTAAAAAAACCAAAAAAATATTTATACAGTATTTTGTATGAAAGCCATTTTTGAAAACAAGTGTTTAAAAATAAATACTTCTTTATGTATTCAAAAAACTGTATAAATAAACAAAAACATCTTTTTTACAACATTTGGTAGTGTTTACATCATTGGAGTAAAGTTGTATAATATGTTTACAAAAGAAAAAATAAATTAAAAAGAAACAGGTACACAGCTGTGTCAAGTGAGATTTCTTATGTAGAAGAATGCAGCAGAAGGGACTACGAATATAGTAGATACAGGTTTATAATATGAAAATAGATTTGTTTAAAGTTTTCTGGTTATTCATTGATATTGGATTCTTTATCATACTTTTAATAAAATATTGGAAAATTATTATTTCTTTTGATACTTATTCGATTATTTCAATAGTGATGCTTATTTTATATATAATAATTAGTGTCATAGAATATAAACATCTAGACGATTAATTCTATAATGCTTTATATCATTTTGTGTCAAAAGACACGAGGACCGCCTTATTATTTATTTTTTATAGTTTCTAGTTTACATAATATAAATTATATAAAGTTATGTGCCGAAAGAAAATATTTAGTGTTTTATAATGATACTACTTCTCCTATAAAGAATTTATCTAAGTATATTATAAAATAATATTTCAAATAATTACTAAAAGGTTCAATAAATATTTCTTAACAACACCATTTGATATAGTACCTAAAAATAACCTTCGTGGCACAAAAATTATTTAATTAACACAATAGGTAAACCGACGTTTTTATGATGTCGGTTTACCTATTGTGTTAAATCTATTTTAAAACTTCTTTTAAAACATCATTTTTTAATTGTTCCACTCTATCTAATTTTTCCCATGGCAAGTCTAAGTCAGAGCGTCCAAAATGTCCGTAAGCAGCTGTTTGTTTGTAAATAGGACGGCGTAAATCTAACATTTTAATAATACCGGCTGGACGTAAATCAAAGTTTTTTTCGATTGCTTTTACTAAAACTTCTTCAGATACTTTTCCAGTTCCAAAAGTATCTACTGAAATAGAAACAGGTTTAGCGACACCAATAGCATAAGCTAACTGGATTTCTGCTTTATCTGCCAATCCTGCAGCTACAATATTTTTTGCAACATAACGAGCAGCATACGCAGCAGAACGGTCTACTTTTGTTGCATCTTTTCCAGAGAATGCTCCACCACCATGACGAGCATAACCTCCGTATGTGTCTACGATGATTTTACGGCCTGTTAATCCAGCATCTCCGACAGGTCCTCCAATAACAAAACGTCCTGTTGGGTTAATGAAATACTTTGTATTGTCTGTTAACCATTCTTTTGGAATAATCATATCAATAACATGTTTTTTAATATCTTCATGAATTTGTTCTTGGGTAACTTCTGGGCTATGTTGTGTTGACACAACAACTGTATCAACATAAGCTGGTTTTCCATTTTCATCGTATGCAACGGTTACTTGAGTTTTACCGTCTGGACGCAAATAAGATAATGTGCCATTTTTTCTAACATCTGTTAATTGTTTTGCGAGTTTATGTGATAGATAAATTGGCATTGGTAAGTAATCCGGTGTTTCATTATTGGCATAACCAAACATTAACCCTTGATCCCCTGCACCAATCGCTTCAATTTCTTCATCGCTCATTTGCCCTTCACGTGCTTCTAGAGCTTGGTTAACACCTTGGGCAATGTCTGATGACTGTTCGTCAATAGCTGTTAATACAGCAATGGCATTTCCATCAAAACCGTATTCTCCTTTGTTATATCCAATAGTGTTAACTGTTTGGCGCACAATTTTTTGAACGTCAACATAAGCATTTGTAGAAATTTCTCCTGCTACGAGTACTAAACCTGTTGTGACACTTGTTTCACAAGCAACACGTGCATTGGCATCTTGTGCTAAAATCGCATCTAAAATTGCATCAGAAATTTGGTCTGCAATTTTGTCGGGATGCCCTTCCGTTACAGATTCAGATGTAAATAATTTATAATGATTTGTCATACATTTCTCCTTGTGACATATATTTCATTGATACCTTATAGAAAATGGAATACACCAACTACTATTCTATTTTGAACGTTCGTTTTGCTTTATCCATAAAAAAGCACCATTCATGTATTTCACAGAATAGTGCTAACATACTAAACGAAGCCATCACACTTATCGCTCAAAGTTCTGACTTTGCTAAGATTAGCACCTTCCGATTTAAAACGGGGTTGCCGGGTTTCATCGGGCCTTTACCCTCCACCTACTCTAGATAAGATTATCAATAACGCTATCATATATAAAATTTATTTTTTTGTCAATCATTATGCAGTGTACGTGTTTGATTTTTTTATAAGCCGAGTTGTAAAATAAAGTGCAAAAGCAAAATAGTGTTATAAAAACAAAAAAAGACAGATAATTAACTTACTAAGATTCACCACAAAATTAGAAAGGTCATTATCATGTCTAAAACAAATTATAAC
>NZ_WNJX01000059.1:0-3204 GCF_010892375.1 Granulicatella sp. zg-84
GTTTCCCGTCAAGGCACACTTTGTTTTTCGCCTTGACTAGAAAACCTTTGTTTTTATTGTTTGGTTATTAACCCCGCAAAAGAGAAAGTAATTATCTGTTTTTTTGCACTTTACTTTACAATTGGAGGAAATATTTGTTTTAAATTTTACTTTCATATTTATTTCACCATACAGCCTTTTCTAATTGACAGAAAAAGAAGATAAAAAAGGTAGTGAATGGCATTGCCATTCACCACCAATATGTCTTCATCAATACGATTTGACGAAGAGTCAATATATAAAAATACACATATCTTATTTTACTTTCCGATATGTCATTCCCGTGTCATCTTTTATTCCTGCATCTTTATCAACAGTAAACAAGAAGATATCTTCGGATGGTTCATAATGCTTATGCTTGTTTTTATCTTTGTCCCTATCCCATTCCATGCGGACACGCCATGATGTTCTTGTGTTATTGGGTACTTCTATTGTTGGATTGTAAAAGACAATATATGTTTTTCCATACATTGAATTGTATCCTGGAACCCCTTGTTCGTATCCTCTTATACATACATTTTCTTTTAAAAAGGTTTTATCTGTTAATTCCTTTTGATAAAAATCTGGAATTTCAGCTCCTTCTTTTCCTAAAAACAGCAAACCATATTTTGAACCCAAATATTTAGTCATCTTATCTAAATTTTCTGTTTTTTGAAAATCAATACTTACAATCATACGATTCGATTCAAAGAAAATTTTTCTAATAAATGTCTCTTTGGATGCACTATCAAATTGTCCATTTGAAAAAGTATCTAATGTCACTGTTTGATCAACTGGTTTATTGGCACAGGACTGAAAAATAACTAGCCCTAAGCAAATGCATACAAAGAAATAAAATTTTTTTATCATATTCATACCCTCTTGATATATTATTTAGCCATATTATTTCAAATACTACCCTCCTTTTTTTCTTTCTACTCCCTTATTAGAAATACATATACTAGCTTATTTTTTTATAGCCTTAATGAAAAATACTGGCGCAATATCGGTACGATATTGTTTTTCTTGTTCATCAAGTATTCTATCTAAATAATTCTCTTCAATTTTTGTGACTGTAAAGCCTATGTTTTCCAAACATGTTTTATCCCACTCTGGTCTTCTTTTATCACTTAAATACAAGGCATTCATCATATCAAAATCCTCTGGGTCTGTTGTCTTATCACCATAATTGTGTGCAATAAGATTATACTTTTCTTGTAACTCTTTTGCCTTTTCGTCAAAGCGTTTTTTGGCATCTTCATGAAAATGATGACTATACCAAGACCCATCAAAAATCAATAATTGTCCATTTGGTTTTAACAAACGATACCATTCACGGTAAGCCTTTTCAGGATTTGGTACTGTCCATACTAAATTTCGACAAATTAACACATCAAAACTAGCCTCTTGAAAATCAGTTTCTTGGCAATCTTGTTTGATAATAGTAGCATCAATACCTAGTTTTTTTAAATTTTCCTTGGCTACTTTTATCATTTCGTCTGACAAATCAATTCCTGTTACTTTTCTCGTATCGCTAGTTAAAATAGCAGGAAAAAATCCAGGTCCTGTTCCAATATCCAAAATATTTAAAGAAACAGTATTATCTATTTCATCAAAAATAAAGTGTTGCCACTTCTCTACTTTATTACTTTGTAAATCTGACCGAATGAGTTGACTATACCCCTGTGCATGCTTATTCCAAAATGATTGAATCATATCTTTTCCCTCCATACATTCTTTAACTGTTTTTATGGAAAGTGCTGTTTTCTATGTCATATATAATTTTTCAAACTCTGCCTCTAATGATTGATGCAACACATAACATTTATGAATAGCAATAAAATGCTTTTGAAAACATGAAATATAGTCAGCTAACTCTCCTTTTACAATTATTTTGTATGAATTTTCTTCAAAAGGCAAGCCATACATATTTAAAAATTGTTTTGCTTTCACCACATCATCTACTTCATACAATATCTATCTTAATCAAATACTACAATATTGACATAGTATAACTGCTTATTTTTCAAAATAAATCTCCAACACATAAAACCATCAAATTCATTACGATTTTAATTGATGTAATGTTATCATTTACCAAACAATATATTTCGTCACATCATTTGACAACACCCCTTTCTATCATTCAGCACACACAATAAATAACTATACTAACTACAAAAAATATTACTACTTATCAAATATTTACTCTTTTTCTCCCATAACTTATTCATTGACAAATAGCCTTATATGCAATCTTTTCTGCACTAAATTTTTAAAAATCACTTATCTACTATGCTTTTATTATATTCTATAACATTAGAAAGTCAATATAAAACCATTAGAAAACAAATGTGTAAAAATGAATAAACAATAAAAAAATTCTACTTTTAAATAAAAAATATTATCTTATGTTTATCATACAACACCATTCCCAATGGCAGAAAAAGAATGTGAAAAAGGTAGTGAATGGTTAATGCCATTCACTACCAACATACTCACTATTTCTCTCCACCAACACCATTTGAAAAGAAACTATAAAATACACTTTTTTCACTCATAGGCATATCTATTCGACAATTCAGGTTTGACATAGACCGTTATTTCACCCAGAAGCAAAAACCCTCGTAAGAAAATCTTACGAGAGTTTTTTTGTGGCTGTATAATTTTTAGGGTTGATGGCATAAGCCAGCAACCCTAATTTTATGTAGACAAAAAGGCAATTTTCTCTTAAATTAAAAGTACGACCAAATAATAAGGAGAAATTGCCTATGTCTAATATAACAGAAATCTTACTACAATTAAAGGATAAAAACATCACATTTGATCATGAAAACATATCAGAGTGTGACATTCGACATAAAAAATCATTGGTCTTATACGGTAAATTAACCTATACACCAGATTGTTGCCCAAATTGTCACGCAACCAATGGCATTGTAAAAAATGGGACACGTCAATCGCAACTGTCTTTATGCCAAATTTCAGGACTAAACGCCTATTTATCACTCACTAAACAACGTTTTTATTGTAAATCCTGTCAATCATCATTTACAGCGGAAACACCTATTGTGGATAAGCATTGTTTTATCACAAACCGTTTAAAACAAAAGATAATGGATACTTTAACAGAAACCATTTCAGAAACCTACATCGCTAAACAACACAATGTATCTGTACATACGG
>NZ_WNJX01000060.1:0-2924 GCF_010892375.1 Granulicatella sp. zg-84
GTTATAATTTGTTTTAGACATGATAATGACCTTTCTAATTTTGTGGTGAATCTTAGTAAGTTAATTATCTGTCTTTTTTTGTTTTTATAACACTATTTTGCTTTTGCACTTTATTTTACAACTCGGCGAATGATAAAGATGAAGAAGTTCATGAAAAATTTGTTGACGGAGTAACATTTGTACGTGAAATAAAAGTTAATCTTGTAACGGGTAATGTGACTTATGGTGACTGGAAAGCGGAAAATAATGATTCTGTTCTTGATGGGCAAAAATTACCAGTTGTGAATGGATATATTGTTACATCAGCTACAAATGGTGACAAAGATGTTGAACCAAATACAACTGAAAAATATGTACAAGTAACAGGAGATTCATCAAATATTGTTGAGAAAGTTGTTTATACACCAATTGGAAAATGGATTCCAGAAATCCCACAGGGTGTAGAACCAGTTGATCCAAATCCAACGGATGATAAAGATCCAAAAGATCCAGTAGATTATCCAAATAATCCAACAGATCCAACAAAACCAGGTGACCCAACAGACGAAACAATTCCGTATGTGCCAGGTTATACACCACAAGATCCAAGTGGAAATCCATTAACACCGAAAGATCCAACGGATCCAACGAAAGGTTATAATCCTCCACCAGTACCAGCAAATCCAAAGCAAGATACAAATATTCCTTATGTGAAAGATAAAGAAACAGTGGATCAAAAAGGTAGTGTTAAATTTATTGTTACGGGTACAAATGAAGAAAAACATAATGAACCATTAACAGGTAAAGAAGGCAAAAAATTCGGCTATGATCCTACTGAGAAAATTAAAGAATACGAACAACAAGGTTACACAGTAACGAACCGTGATAGTTATGATAAAGAGGATACTTTTGATAATATTCCGGATAATTCACAAGACTTTGTGTTTGTATTAACACCACGTATTGAGCCAGTTACACCAAATGGTGAGAAACCTGTACCAAATACACCGGTTGATCCAAATAAACCAGACGGACCAAAATGGCCAGATACAGTGAAAGATTTAGTGTTAACTAAAGAAGTGACACGTACGATTTCATACATTGATAACAAGGGACAAGAAGTAGCTAAGACATTCTCAACTACGGTTACATTTGAGCGTGAAGCGAAAGTGAATTTAGTTGATGGTAAAATTACTTATGGTGACTGGAAAGCTAAAAATAGTGATAGTACTCTTGAAGGTCAAACATTACCAGTAGTAGCAGGTCATCAAGCAACAACAGCAATACATAATAGTACAGTGGTTCATCCAGAATCCACTCAAGAAGATGTAGTTGTTGATGAGAATGCAACGAATATTACTGAAGTTGTTATCTACACACCTAATACAGCACCAGCTGAAAAGGCATCTCAGTTGGCGATTATCAAGTATGTGGATGAAACAGGAACACTTGTAAAAGAGATTAAGAATTCAGTTGATACTGTTGTTGGTAAAGAGGACGAACCAATTAAGTACACAACAGATGCTAAGAAACAGGAACTTATCGATAAAGGCTATGAAATTGTAAAAGACGGCTTTACAATACCTGGAGGAAGAGTTTTTGATGGAGTCGAAGATGTTGTTGGAAAAGACCCAAGTCAAACATTTGAAGTAGTTGTTAGACCTAAATTCTCTACAATTACACCAAAACCAGAGGATCCAACAAATCCACTTCCAAATCCAAATGAACCGACAACACCAATTGAACCAGGTCAACCAATTGATCCAAAACAGCCAAATGGACCAAAATGGCCAGCAGGTGTTACTGAAAAAGACTTGGTAAAACAAGTGACACGTATGATTAAATATGTGTATGAAGAAGATGGAAGAGAAGCGGATGCTACTCGTACAGAGACAGTAACCTTTACACGTGAAGCGACTGTTAATCATGTAACTGGCGAGATTGTTTACGGTGAGTGGAAAGTTAGCCATGAAGTTGATTCTGATAAGAATAAAGATGGTAAATGGAATGAGGAAGCATCAAAACTAATTAAAGGATATGTTGCTGATAAAGCTGTTGTGGAAGAAGAAACACCAACGGAAAATACTGCTGATAAAACAGTAGTTGTTACCTACAAAAAACTAGGTAGCTGGATTCCAAAATTACCAGACGGAGAAACACCAAAAGATCCAATCCCATATCCAAATGATCCAAATGGAGATCCAACTATTCCAGGTACTCCAGAGAATAGTGAAGAACCGATTCCATATGTTCCTGGATATACACCTGAAGATCCAGAAGGTAATCCGTTGAAACCAGTAGATCCAGAAAATCCGTCTAAAGGATATATTCCACCGAAATTGCCAATGAATCCAAGTGAAAATATTGAAATTCCTTATAGACCAAATTCAGAAGAAGAAAAACCAAATATGCCAAAACCGGATAAACCAGCTCCGGAAAAACCAAAACCAGATATGCCAAAACCGGATAGACCAACTCCGGAAAAACCAAAATCAGATATGCCAAAACCAAACAAACCAACATCAGAAAATCCAAGTCCTAATAAACCAGCAAGTCAAAACTTGCCACATACAGGTGAACAAGGACAAGATACAATGTTCTACGGAGCGACTGTCTTTGGATTAGGTATGATGATTGCGGCATTGAGAAAACGATTGGAAGAAGAAACAGAATAACAGTGTTTTATCATTTGTCTGGAAAACACCCTAAGACATCATCTTAGGGTGTTTTTGGTGTTCTGTAACTCTATACCGAATGATATTGATGTAATGAAAAGGTGATGAATGGTTAAAGCATTCACCATCTTTTTATATTTTTCGGCTCTATGTCAAATAGGGTTGATGACTCATAAAAGGTAGTGATGTAACAAATGTTACGTCACTATCTTTTTTTAAGTCACAAAGTGATGTACGGCTCACCGACATGTACACGATACATGTCTTTTC
>NZ_WNJX01000005.1:0-74836 GCF_010892375.1 Granulicatella sp. zg-84
CAATGATTTTTTATGTCGAATGTCACACTCTGATATGTTTTCATGATCAAATGTGATGTTTTTATCCTTTAATTGTAGTAAGATTTCTGTTATATTAGACATAGGCAATTTCTCCTTATTATTTGGTCGTACTTTTAATTTAAGAGAAAATTGCCTTTTTGTCTACATAAAATTAGGGTTGCTGGCTTATGCCATCAACCCTAAAAATTATACAGCCGAAAAAAGAAAGGACAGTGTATATGACACAATCAAAGAAATTAACAGTAGGACAATTTTTGACAAAGGTATTGAATGGGACAGCGATCGCTGTATTAGTTGGCTTAATTCCAAATGCGATTTTATCGGTTTTATTAACAAACCAACTTTTTAAAGGTAATGAGTTTATTCTCATGTGGCATACAGCAAATGTGCTTTTTCAAGCGGTTATTCCTGCTTTAATGGGGGCGTTAATTGCTTTTGAATTTGGATTTAAAGGATTAAAAGCTGCCTCTGTTGCAGCAGCAACGTATGTTGGTTCTGGAGTGACAACAAAAGCAGTTGTTGTGTCTAATTTATTGAAACAATCACAAGAACTAGGTAATGAAGAATTGATTAAAAATGCTAAAACGGTCGCAAATGGTTTTTTAACAGCTGGGACAGGTGACATTATTAATGCCATGTTGGTTGCGAGTCTAGGTGTTTTATTGCTTCTTGTTTTACAAGATAGACTAGGGTCATTAAATATTATTTTAATACCGATATTAAGTGTGTTGGTTTCTGTTATTGGATTATATACACTTCCGTATGTAAAAAGTATTACGACAGAAATAGGTGTTCTCATTAAAAACTTTACCGAATTACAACCGTATTTGATGAGTATATTGATTTGTGTGTCTTTTGCTATTTTGATTGTATCTCCAATTTCAACAGTTGCGATTGGTTTGGCAATTGGTTTGACAGGATTATCGGCAGGAGCATCTGCAATGGGAGTAGCTTCTACCACTATGGTATTGATTGTTCATTCGTTTACAGTCAATAAGCCAGGTGTGACGATTGCCGTAGCATTGGCTTCAATGAAAATGATGATGCCAAATGTTTTTAGACACCCAATCGTTTATATTAATATTGTCACAACAGCTGTTTTATGTGCGTTATTAGTGCCAACATTTCATATTGTCGGAACACCAGCAAGTGCAGGTTTTGGTTTAGTTGGGCTAACAGGTTTATTTGCTTCTATTGATGGAGGTTTATCGCCTATTTTGGCAGTGGTGTCTTGGATTTTTTTACCATTAGGTATTGCTATTTTAACACGTTATCTTTACACAAAAGTATGGCGTCTATATACACCAGAGGTATTTAAATTTGATGCATAAGTGGTATTTATCTACATTGACAATGGTGTTTTTTCTATTATGGGATAGTGATATTTTTGTTTCGTTGTAAATTGTTTAGGTGTGTTTATCGCTGAATTAACAGCAATCTCTTTTTATGTATTGAAATAAACAGGTTTATCACTAGATAATAATGCAATGTGTCATATTAGTTTTTTTATAGAAGTCATTACTCTTATGTATCTAATTATTGCTAGTTTGTTGATGATAATTGTTGGATATTTATACTATTGAGGTAAAGACATCATATAAAGTAATCTCTTCTTATTTTATGACGATTTTTCTGCATATTCATGATATAGAAGTTGACTTATGTTGTATAAATAGGTATGATAGGTAGGAGATTATATAGAGATGAGTGAGATGTGTGGTTCAACGTAAAACAGGTTTAGCGTGTACAGTGTGCGGACAGCGTAATTATACCGTTACACCAACTGAAAAAGGAAAAACAGTTCGTTTAGAAGTGAAGAAATTTTGCCGTTATTGTGCAAAACATACATTACACAAAGAAACAAAATAGGAAAGACACAAATAAGTTTGTCACAAAAGGAGTTTATTATGAAATTTTTAAAAAGTGTGTTTCAAGAAATGAAACTAGTCACTTGGCCAACAGGAAAAGAATTAGCAAGATTGACAGGAACAGTTGTTTCTAATGTGATTGCATTCGCATTATTTTTTGCAGTAGTGGATGCAGGCATTACAGCACTTGTACATTTATTATTATCATTTTAATTAAGAGAGTTAGGCAAAGTTCTCTCCAGATAATAGACAATGCTTTGTCTATTATCTGGTTTTTTTATTTGAAAAGGAGTTTGTATGTTAGAAATAAAAGCATTAACAGGTGGTTATACAAATTATGCGGTTTTAAAAAATGTCACATTTTCTGTTAATTCAGGAGAATTGGTTGCTTTGATTGGGCTAAATGGTGCAGGGAAAAGTACAACAATTAAGCATATTATCGGACTGATGAAACCTTTTTCTGGAGAAGTGACGATTAATGGAAAAACTGTGGAAATGGACGCAAAAGCCTATAGACAGCAAGTAACGTATATTCCAGAAACACCTATTTTATACCAAGAATTAACATTAAAAGAGCATCTTTTTGTCACAGGTTTTGCCTACGGCTTATCACAAGAGGAAGCGCTAGACAAAGCAAAACCCTATTTAGAAGCATTTGGTTTAATGGAAAAACTTGATTGGTTTCCTGCCTATTTTTCTAAAGGTATGAAACAAAAAGTTATGATTACATGTGCTTTCATGATTGATGCATCTGTTTATATCATTGATGAACCTTTTTTAGGATTAGATCCTCTAGCTATTCGTCATTTATTAACGATGATTGAAGATAAAAAGAAAAAAGGAGCAGCTGTTTTAATGTCTACACATGTCTTATCGACCGCAGAAAAACAATGCGATACATTTGTCTTTATTCATGACGGGATTATTCAAGCAGTTGGAAATTTACAAGCATTACAAGAACAATATCAAGTGCCAAATGCTTCTTTAGATGACTTGTATATTCAAATGGTAAATGAGGCGACAAAATGAATTTAGAAGGATTATTTAAAACGAGATTAGCCAATCATCAAAAGCGTTTAGCCAAGTATTTAAGGTATGTTTTTAATGATCATTTTGTATTGGTACTTATGATTGCCTTGGGAGGTATTGGGTTATCTTATGCACAATTTATTCAAACATTATCATTTACGCATGACCAAACAACCCTTGTTTTAATAGGCATTATCGCTATTTTGTCTTGCTTGACTTTATTCGGCAAATTAGCATTGCTTATTCAACCAGCAGACAAACACTTTTTAAGTACGCTAGAAAATGATTGGAAACCATATATTCATAAAAGTTTAGTGTATAGTTTGTGTTTACCTAGTTTTATTGCTATTTGTACGGTAGGCATATTGTATCCATTGTTTTTAAAAATGAACGTAGTTGTTTCTTTTGTTTTGTGTATTGTCATGATATTGTTAAAGTATGTTGATTTACTTAGACAAGTGTGGTTATTAAAACAAAATAGACCATTAAAGCAATGGCAAAGTGTTGTAGCGATGATGTTAAGTAGTGGTATTGTCTTTAGTCTGTATTTTTTTGTTAATATTTGGGCGAGTGTGATATGTGTTGGTTTATTTATTGGTATCATGCAGTATAGTCTACAAAAGGATACAGCATTGTATTATTGGGAGTATATTGTCGATACAGAAATCAAGCGAATGAATCAAATATACCGTTTATTACAATTATTTATTGATGTCCCGATTTTTGAAGAAACAGTAAAAAGACGACCATATTTAGATAAATGTTTTACAAAAACAACACGTCTTTATTATTATTTGTATGAACGTGCTTTTTTACGTGGAAAAGCAGAGTTGAGTATGTCGATGCAATTAATGGGGATGACAATTTTATTGAGATATTTATTTTCTAATGTATATTTGTATAGTGGTATACTCGTATGTATGCTATTTTTGACGGGCTATCAATTATTGCCGATGTATCAACATTTTTCAGGTCATATTTTATTAGAGATTGCACCTTATACAAAAGACGAAAAAAAACGTGATTTTCAAGCGTTTTTAAAGAAAATATTGGTAGTGCAGTTATTGGTAGCGAGTGTGTTGAGTATGCTCATAGCGTTCGATATTCGCTTAATGATAGGTATTTTGATAGGTATTGTGTTCATTTATATCATTTTTCCGTTGTATGTTCAAAGAAAACTTGATAAAATATAGAAGCAAAATTGAAGAAATAAGGGTATAACATGGATTATAGAATGGATTCAGAGTGGGATTTATATCCATTAGGTGGCGAAACGGGTCAGTCCTATATGGGTGTTAAAGGAAAACAAAATATATTTTTAAAACGAAACACAACACCATTTTTAGCGGCCGTTTCTACGGAGGGTATGACACCTAAATTATTATGGACAAAAAGAACGGTTCACGGCGAAGTGTTAACGGCTCAGGAATGGATTGATGCTAGACAATTAGACGAAGAAGAAATGGTTCAAATGGACGTTTTGAATTTAGTAAGAGATATTCATCAATCAGAACCTTTATTGAAAATGCTCAAACAAATTGACGGTAAAGTTTGCTCGCCAATGGATTGTTTGTCACTCTATGCAGAAGATTTGCAAACAGATTTAAGAACAAATCACTTTTTAAATGATGTTTACAATTATTTACAACAACGAGCAGTGATGTTGATAGATACACCAAAAACGGTGTGTCACGGCGATTTAAATCATCGTAATTTTCTATTAGAAAAAACAGGACGTTTGTATTTGGTTGATTGGGAAATGGTCAAACTTTGTGACCCAATGTTAGATATTGCCAATATTTTGTGTCAATATGTAGATAGAAAAGATTGGTTAACATGGATTGATGTTTATGGGCTAGAGATAAATCAAGACCTTATTGAGCGGTTAGAATGGTACGTGCTATACGATTGCTTGATAAGTATTAAGAAAAATCATTTCCAAGGTCGATACAGACAAATGAATAATAGTATTTTACTGATAAAAGATGTATTAAAACAAATAAGAAATCGTTAAAATGAGGGACTAGCAAATATGTTAGCCCCATTTTATATGGGAGAAAAGAGTAAGGAGTATAATATGCGATTAAGACATAAGCCGTGGGCAAAAGAAAAGATTGAACAACATCCACAATACGTTGTTCAACATCCAAAAGAATGGAAAGGTCGTTGGCACGAACGTTTTAATAATAACAATCCTATTCACATCGAAATTGGAACAGGAAAAGGTCAATTTATTGTGGGTATGGCAAAAGCTAATCCGACAATTAACTATATTGGTATTGAATTACAAACGAGTGTTGTAGTCGTAGCTTTAGATAAATTGATTGAAGAAGATTTACCAAACTTACAATTATTGCACATTAACGGAGGAGATGTGACAGAGTTTTTTGATAATGGGGAAGTGGATCGTATTTATTTAAACTTTAGTGATCCGTGGCCAAAGAAAAAACACGAAAAACGACGTTTAACTTACAAAACCTTTTTAGAAAGTGATGAACAAATTTTGGTTCCGAATGGTGAAATTCATTTCAAAACGGATAATCAAGGTTTGTTTGAGTATTCATTGGCAAGTTTTTCTCAATATGGCATGCACTTAAAACAAGTGTGGTTAGATTTGCATACGAGTGATTTTGAAGGCAATATTATGACAGAGTATGAACAAAAATTTTCGGCAAAAGGACAACGTATTTACCGTGTCGAAGCAGCTTTTGTGGAGAAAAAATAAAAATAAATTGACCCTAAAGTGAAAATAAGAGAGTATATCCATAAATATTTTTAAATACTAAAAACCCTTGACATCAACTTCTTCAAAACGTTGATGTCAAGGGTTTTTCGATTCTATCATACCGTGTCGATGGATAAAGAAGAAATGAAATTGATAAAAAGATGTATCTTTGTTATACTGATTGAAAGCGAAAGAGAGGTAAGGTATGGAACACCAAACAATTTATTCTGTGGAACAAGAAAGAGGACTAAACCGATTTGTTGCAAGGACGTTTTTATGGATGATGATTGGGTTAGCCATTAGTACGCTTTCAGCGTATATGCTACTCAAAACAAAGGTTTTATTTTATCACATCGTTTCCAATTCATTTTTTTATTATGGTATTTTTATGATTGAAATTATGTTAGCTTATTCGCTACGCATCAATTTAGAAAAAATCGAAAATAAAATGTCTTATATTGTGAAATTTATCGTGTATTCGATACTGACTGGTGTGACATTTGCTGTGGTGGGTGCTTTATATGAACCGATGAGCATTGTCTATGCGCTCGTGTCAACTATTCCTTTGTTTGCTATGTTAGCCATTTATGGTTATACAACAAACCGAGATTTAACAAAAATAGGAACAATTGCAAGACCTATTATGATTGGGTTAATCATTTCTATTCTGATGAATGGCTTACTTTTCAAAAGTAATTTTATTGAGTTGATGATTTCTATTGTTGTATTATTAATATTTTCAGGTTTAACAGCGTATGATATGCAAAAAATTAAAGCAGTGTATCTTTATTTTGAAAACCAACCACACGTACACAACTCACTTATTGTATCTTGTGCATTGGAATTATATTTAGATTTCATCAATATGTTTATATCTGTTTTAAATATTTTTGGTAAATTAAAAGATTAGATTATATCGGAAAGGATATATATGAAAAAAATTATAAAATATGCAACAGCTTTGAGTACGATTGTGTTAGCCGGAACGGCGTATCAATATAAAAAACAACTGGACAAACAACATTTATGTGATACGATTTTATCAAATGCCAAAACAGATAGTCGATTACAAGGTCATATTGTCGGTTCGTTTATCAACATGACAAAAGAGTATTCAGATGTTTTTGATATGAATGTTTTTGTGGGTGGTGTGACAACGACACAATACACATACGATTTTGTTGCCGATGCACAAACTGGTGCTTTACTAGCATTACATCAACAAATTCGCCTGTAATGTTTAGGGCTGATGAAACAGGCAAATCGAATACGTGTTATCCATTTATGATAAGGGATATGCACACCATAAAAGTGGTAAACTGACATTAAAAACGTCAGTTTACCACTTTTGCATATTAGAGTGATTTTTTAGTTTTCACGTATGATTTATGGTATACTATAACAACAAAACAGTTAAAGGTAGGGATATTGTGATGACAAAAGAAGAATTGATGACATACGCACAAGAAGCATTACAACATGCGTATTGCCCATATTCAAATTTTCCAGTAGGTGCAGCGATTTTGTATAAAGACGGAACAGTGATTAAAGGTGCGAATATTGAAAATGTATCCTTTGGTGCCACAAGTTGTGCAGAGCGTAGTGCTTTATTTGCTGGAGCGTCACAAGGATATCGTAAAGGCGATATTGTGGCGATTGCTGTGGCAGGGAAAACAGAGGATTACTTACCACCATGTAATATTTGTCGACAAGCCTTAGTTGAATTTTGTTCTCCAGAAACACCTGTTTATTTAGTGAATGGAGATAATGATATTTTAAGTTTAACATTAAATGATTTAGTACCGTATTCATTTACTAAATTAGATATGTAAGAAAGGATTTTATATATGATTGTTTATAAAATACCGACAGGTTTATTATCTGAAAATGTTTATTTTGTTGTTAAAGACAATAAAGACACATTGATTTTTGATCCTGGTGCTCAACCAGAAGATTTATTAGCATTTATCCAAGAACATGATTTAAATCCCGTTGCGATTGCTTTAACACATGCACATTATGATCACATAGGAGCATTAGATGAGGTACGCAATGTTTACCCAGTGCCTGTATACATGCATCATATTGAAAAAGACTTTTTAAGCAATCCTGTTTTAAATTTATCAAGTAGACATGAACCACTTTCTGTGAGAGAAGCAGACGTTTTATTCAAAGAAATGGGAGAAGTTTCTATCGAGGGATTTGATTGTCGTATTGAACATGTACCGGGGCACTCTCCGGGTAGTACGGTTTATCTATTTGAAAAAGACGGTTTTGCCATTGTCGGTGACACACTATTTAAAGGTGGTTGTGGCAGAACAGATTTACCGTCAAGTAGTTCTCATGCAGAACTTATGGAAGGTATAAATAAGCATTTAATGACACTGCCAGATAACACTGTTATTTTATCTGGACATGGTGACCAAACAACCATTCAACAAGAACGTGTTACGAACCCTTACTTAAACGGAGTGACACGATGAACATTATTCGCTTTCCGAAAAATAAAGATGTTTTCTTACAAAAAGCAACGCAATCTTTTGAAGAAGCAAATATGACTGAAGCCATTCTCTATATGGAAAAAGCCATTCAAGAAACAAAAGATACATCTTTATATACGATCTATATTGCGACATTATTGGAAAGTCATGAATTGGATAAGGCTTTAGCATTTTTTAAGACATACTTACCTAATATACAACAAGAAACACAGGATATAGAGTGGGACAGCTTGTACATTCGTTTATTATTAGAGTTGTGGGACTTAGAAACAGCTGCGTCTACATTAGAAAAAAAGACAGCTTATTATGAACAATATGGATTATCCACATATCAATTAGAGGTTCTGTCACAACGTTTAAATCAACAACATATCGCATTAAAAAATGAAGAGGAAGAAATGCAACAACAGTTGATGATGCAACTCGAAAAAGTTGAAGCATTATCTTTTTTAGAGCAACGTTCTTTATTGCCAATGCTCAATATACTATCTGCTGATGCGTATATAGAACAAGCCATGTATTTATTGTGTACAAAACAGTTTCATCCACTCTTGAAATCTTATTTGCTGGAAATGTTATGTGAACGCCAATACACACAAGACATAGACATGGTGTGGTTTGGCGAAAAACAGAGTGTGTCGTTAACGCAACTTGTGCCGGTTTTGGAGCATCCTATATATCAATGCATGGATAAATATGTCGACAATATGGCGATTGATGAACAAAATAAACAAGTGTTACAACAAAATATATTGTTGTACGTGTCGATGTTATATCCTTTTATAGAGCGTGTCATTGACGATGAAGTGGCATTTGTTCATGCTTTACAAGAAAAACATGTAGCAGAAAAACAACATGTATGGATTGACCGTTTAGAAAAAGAAATTCAAAAAATGACGATGTAAAAGAGGTGAAAAAATGATAGGTTATTATATTGGGATTTTGTTACTCATTGGTTTGGATCAAGTTGTGAAATATTGGATTGTACAAACTTTCCCATTACATACAGGGCAAACGCTTATAGATGGTGTTGTGTCTTTATACCATATCCAAAACAAAGGAGCAGCATGGGGAATATTATCTGGTAATATGTTATTTTTTACCATTATGACGATTGTTGTTCTTGTCGGTTTAATGTATTGGATACACCGTCAAAAACGTGGACGTCTTGAAAAAATGATTTACATGTTCATTTTTGCCGGTGCTATTGGGAATTTCATTGATAGATTACGATTAGGTTATGTCGTTGATATGATTAAAGTGGATTTTATTGATTTTCCTATATTCAATGTTGCCGATATTTGTTTGACATTTGGCGCAGTGCTACTCATTTTATACATGATTTTAGATTCAAGAAAAGGATAAATTATGAAAGAAACAAAGATTGTCACCAATCAAACAGAACGTTTGGATAAAGTGATACAAGAATGGTTAACGATAAGCCGTTCACAAATTCAACAACTTATTAAATTAGAACAAGTAATGGTGAATGGAAAACTAGAAAAAGCCAATTATAAAGTTAAAGAAAATGACGTGATTGAGGTATCTATTTTTGAAGAGGAACCGATTGACGTTATACCTGAAAATATTCCGATTGAAATTGTGTATCAAGATACCGATGTTGTTGTCATTAACAAGGCAAAAGGAATGGTTGTGCATCCGTCACGAGGGCATGAAACAGGTACTTTAGTCAATGCTTTGTTGTATCATATAAGTTCGCTATCCACTGGAACGGGTCATGTACGACCGGGTATTGTACACCGTATTGATAAAGACACGACAGGTTTATTGGTGGTGGCTAAACATAATGATGCACACCAATTTTTAGCCAATCAATTAAGAAAGCACACCATGGAAAGACAATATGTTGCTTTAGTGCATGGAGTGATTGAACATGAAACAGGAACGATTGATGCGCCTATTGCACGTGATAAACAAGATAGATTGAAATTTTCTGTTCAAAAAGACGGTAAGCATGCCGTTACCCACTTTAAAGTACTCGAAAGGTTTGATGATAAAACATTGGTTTTGTTACATTTAGAAACTGGACGAACACATCAAATTCGTGTACACATGAATTTTATAGGGCACTCACTTGTGGGGGATCCTCTATATAGTCCGTATGAGGAAGATAAAACGCAAGGACAATATTTGCATGCGAAAACATTAGGATTTATACATCCAAAAAGTAAAGAAGTATTGTCGTTTACAACTGAATTACCAGAACAGTTTCAAGCGTATTTAGAAACATTAAGAAAGTAGGTTTATATGTATACATTTAAAACAGATATTGATGAACAATCGTACGATATATTTGTTGAACAACACCCAATGGGAAATTTATTACAAACAGCTAAGTGGGCAAGTGTAAAATCAGAATGGCAGTCTGTACGTACAGCTGTTTATCAAGATAACCAAATGGTCGGAGCAGCTTTGATTTTAATTCGTACCATTAAAGGTTTTAAATTTGGGTACATACCAAGAGGACCAATTATCGACTACGATAATCAAGCATTAGTTTCTTTTTATATGAATGAATTAAATCAATTTGCTAAAAAGAATAAATGGTTATTTATTAAATTTGACCCAAGAATTGTACGTAAATCGGCACCATTTAAAGTGTTTCCAAGCTCCCCCGTCTTATCTGATAGTTTAGAAAAAGTAAATACACTCACACAAAAAGGTATTCGCTATTTAGGGTTAACAACGTCTTTATATGACACCGTGCAACCAAGATTTGAAGCCATTCTCGATGTCGAGCAGTTTGATGAAAAAGCACTCTCATCAAAAGTCCGAAATTGTATCAAAGCATCTCGTAAAAGAGATGTTGTCATCACGTCTTATGATGAGGAGGGTGCGGATTTGTTAAATCACGTCATTCAAAAGACAATGGCACGTAAACATATTCAGTTAAGAGGTGCAGATTATTTCCGTTTAATTAAACAGTTATACCAAGATAAAGCTGATTTTTCCATTGCTGAAATGGACGTCGCAACAGCTACATCACAATTAAAGGATAAAATCAATGCATTGACGACTCAAATGACGTCTGGAAATTATCGTGAACGCAAAGTTAAATTGTTACAGGAAGAATTAACTTTATTAGAAAAACGTCTGTCTGATTTAAACGCCATGCCTGTTGAGGATAAAGCCATTATGTCAGGTGGTTTATCTGTTGGATGTGGACATGTATTAGAACAAATTTACGCGGGGTTCGATGAACAGTATAAACAATTTTACCCACAATATTTATTGTATGTATCCTTTGTTGAATACGCCAAAAAACAGGGATACACACGTGTTAATTTGGGTGGTATTGAAAATAATCTTGAAGGTGGACTTATTCGATTTAAAGCAAAATTTAATCCCATTATTGAAGAATATGTTGGGGAGTTTGATTTAGTCGTATCGCCACTTTATTATGCGGTTCAATTTGCTTTAAACATGCGAAAACGTCTGAAAAAGAAAGGGTAGTATTATGGATATTTTATTGATTGGTTTAGGCGGTGGTATTGGAGCGATTTGTCGCTATGGTCTTAGCGTATGGTTGCCTTTTACAACAACATTCCCACTTAAAACACTTTGTATCAATATTATCGGTAGCTTTATTTTAGGTGTTTGTATGGGGTACTCAAAACAACTCAATAAAAAATGGCTACTCTTTTTAACCACCGGATTATGCGGAGGATTTACAACATTTTCAACATTCGCCTTTGAAACATTTCAATTATACACTCTAGGTAAGTACATGATGATTGCACTGTATCTTTTATGCAGTATCACACTATCATTGCTAGCTGTCGGAGTAGGATATATGTTAGGCGCAAAAGGAGTACAATGAAAAAACGATATATCTTTTTAGGTTTTGTGATTGTGTATACAGTGCTACAATTTATTGCCATATCTCCCGAGAAGCCACTGGCTTATAAATTTAAAGCAAAAAATGGAATACCGCTCGTCATTGCACATGGAGGAGCTAAAAAACTATTTCCAGAAAATACAATATATGCTTTTGAACAAGCTATGGCACTAGGCGTAGATGCCTTGGAATTAGATTTAAGACTAACCAAGGATAATATTGTCGTAACACATCATAACGAAACGATTGATGAAACAAGTGATGGCACTGGACGTGTTATCGACTATACGTATGACGAGTTAAAAAATTTTAACTTTGGTGCAAAATTTGTTGATCCCGAAGGGAAAATGCCCTTTCAACAAAAACACGAAAAAGTTATTCCAATGACTTTAGACGACTTATTTGCGACATACGCCAAGAAAACATTATTTATTATTGAAATAAAAGATGAGGGCGAAGCAGGCAAAGAGGTTGCACGTCAAATTAAGAAACTGATTGAGAAATATGATATTGTAGAAGATGTTAGTGTCGCAAGTTTTATTCAGAGTAATTTAGCTTACTATCGCTCAATCAAAGACCCAAAAAGTCACACAAGTATGAGTGAAGAAGATGCAAAAACAAGTGTCTATTCTATGTATGGAGGTTACGACTTCTTTATGCACTACGGAGTAGAGGGAGCACAATTTCCAACATTTGAAACAGTCCCTCTTGATACGGACTATTTGATTTGGAAACTGAAAAAACATAATATGTTTGTCCAATATTGGACGATTGACGATGAAGAAACAATGACCACCCTTATTCAAAAAGGCGTGGATGGTATCATGTCCGACAGACCCGATATTTTAAAAAAAGTCATACAACAAATGAAAAAATAAATTGGCTTATAGTGAAGTCAAAAAAAGAGTTAACGAAACCATTACCACGGTTTCGTTAACTCTTTTTTCTATGTGTCATATATAAACCGACAAATGTAGCATTGGATATGCTGAAAAGATTAAATCAATAACGTTTTTAGCGTTTGACAAGAAGAAACCGATATTATGAAAGAAATAGTGTGGTTTTTATGGCGTATTATGATAAAAATTTAGTAAGGGGTACCTTAAAATGCATTATTTTTATTTAAATTAAGGTTATTTTATCGTTTTAGTGAAAAAATGTTGACTTATAAAAGTAGAATGATATTATTTTTGTAGATATAACAGCTTTTTGATAGAGATAACGGAGTGAATTGGCTCATATAAATGGGGATATTTAAAGAGCTAGTCTATTTGAAAAATCTTTAAAAAAGAACAGCGTGGGGTACATCAAAACGTATGATACATCGAAAAAACGATATGATATAAATTATTTTTGGAAGAAAATATTGTATGGCTATGATGAAACAGTATGATGATATGTAGAGGTCGGATTGTAGCATAATCATCACCATCATTTTGATGTCAAAGAAAAGGAAGAATGAAAATTATCTTTGTAAAATAAATGATTAGGAGGAAATGGAAATGTTAATTAATAAAAATTTTACAAAACTATGGTTTGGGAGATTGATGAGCAATTATGGAGATAGTGTTGTGTATATTGTATTGATATGGTATATCATGCAAAATACACAAGATATGTTTTGGGTAGGAGCCCTTAATGCAGCTGCTTTTGCTCCGACAATGCTCTCTTTTTTATTTGGTAATTTAATTGATAGACATAAAAAGGGTAAAATACTTGTCATACTAGAATTGGGACAAGCGTTAGGAAATCTCATGATTTTATTTGCGATGTTTTGTTTACCTATTATGCCACTTCTTTTATGTGCTATCGTCTTTTTTTCTTGTATGTTTAGTATGAATACGTATCCTGTGCAAGATGCGTTTGTTCCACTTTTAGTGAAAGAAGAAAAATTAGAAGCGGCACAATCCTATATGTCTATTGGTTATAAAATAGCAGATTATTTATTTAATGGGACGATTGGATTTGTATTAAAAATGATTAGTCCTATAGTATTGTTGTTGTCTTCAATAGGAAGTTTTTTATTATCTGCAACTTTATTTCAAAAGATTGATTGCAAAGAAGAAATAAAAGAGTTACATCATGAAAAGTCAGAATCCGTTTTTGAAGGATTTAAAATTATTTTTTCAAATCCACTATTAAGAATGTTGACGATATCTTCTGCGATTTGTAATTTTGGATTTTCAGGATTTAATGTGTATACTGCACAAATTTCTAAAAGTTTAAATGACCCTACTTTATTAGGCTTAATTAGTGCGATGTTATCTGTAGGCTGTCTTTTTGGCAGTACATTTATTGTTCATAAAGTATTGAAAGGGATGGCGACTTATCAAAAAATGATAATCGGGTACTGTTTTTTTGGATTTTGTATGGCAATAATGTCCTTTTTTGTTAGTGGATATTGGACAGTACTAGCAGGTATGTTAGTATCGGGCTTTTTTCTGGGAATTGTTCAAACTGTTACGACACCTATTATCCAATCTTCTATTCCAAACGAGCAATTAGGGAAAGTATTTGCCACACAAGGAACAATATCTGTGGGGATTATGCCAGTATCATCATTGATATGGGGGGTTCTAGCTAATTATATTTCTGTTGATATATTTTTTGTGATATTCGGTATCATCTATGTAAGTTGTTCAGCAATATTTTTCTATCAACGAAATAAAGTTGTTTCATAACAATAAGAATGTGATAACCTCCTTTTAGGAGGGTTTTTTCTTTTATAAAAGAATTTATTATAAATCGCACACCACATAGAAGATGTCACTCACTACGATGCTATTTTAGAGATTGGCAATCGTTGAACTATCGAGTTTAGACAATTTATGATATACTAACAAAAAAGAAATTGGAGGGATTATATGAGCGGAGAATGGTCTTTAAAAGAATTATATGAAAGCTACGACTCACCAGAATATAAACAAGATTTAGAAAAATTAGAAAGTCTATATCAATCATTAGGCGATTTAACACTAGTGGATAATTTAGAAACAATCAAACAAGTTATCTCATACTTAGAAGAAACAAATATACTAGGCTCAAAATTGTATGCTTACTCTTCTTTACAATTAGCTGTGAATACAACAGATACAGTGAGTTTACAAGCTAATAGTAAAGTACAAAAATTATTTTCAAAATATGCTAAAGTACATGCTAAAATCAATAAATTTTTAGGTAGCATAGAAACAGATATATCAGCAGATGCACATTTAAGTCAATATGCATTCTTGTTTGAACAAGCTAAAAAAGAGTACAAACATTTATTATCAGATGATGTAGAAGAAGTTATCTCGACAATGAATTTAAGTGCTGGTAATTCATGGAGTCAATTACAAGAATTTTTAACATCAACAGTTGAAACAGAATTTGACGGTAAATCAGTTACATTAAGTGAAATTCGTAACCTTGCCTATGATGAAAGCCAAGACGTGAGAAAACGTGCATACGAAGCTGAATTAGAAATGTATCGTACCATTAAAGAACCAGTAGCATTTGCCTTAAACAATATTAAATCGCAAGTGAATGACATTACAAAATTAAGAGGATACGACAGTCCTTTAGATGCTACTTTACAAGCATCATGGATGAGTAAAGAAACATTAGATGCATTACTAGAAGCAATTAAAGATTCTCTACCTGCATTCCGTCGCTACTTAAAACATAAAGCAACATTACTAGGTCATACGAATGGTTTACCGTTTTATGATTTATTTGCACCAATCGGAAAAGGTGCAAGCCGTACATTTACAGTAGAAGAATCAAAAGAGTATTTAATGAAACATTTTTCTAAATTCTCTAAAGACTTGGCAGATATGGTAGAGGAATTTTATGATAATCACTATATTGACATGTTCCCTAGAAAAGGAAAAGTCGGTGGAGCGTTCTGTTACAATTTACCATTTATCAAACAATCTCGTGTAATGATGAATTTTGACGGTTCTTTAAACAATGTTGTAACAATGGCACATGAATTAGGACATGCTTATCACGGTTTACACATGCAAGAGCATCTACCATTGAGTTGGGAATACTCAATGCCGGTTGCCGAAACAGCCTCTACATTTAATGAAGCATTGATTATGAGAAGTGTGATTGCTGAAGCAAGTGACGAAGAAAAAGCAAGTCTTATTGAATCAGAATTACAAGATACAACACAAATTATTGTCGATATTTACTCACGTTACTTGTTCGAAAGTGCTGTATTTGAACAACGTAAAGAAAAATTTATGTTCTCTAAAGATTTAGAAGACATCATGTTAAACGCACAAAAAGAAGCGTATGGTGACGGATTAGATGAAAATGCAATGCACCCATATATGTGGTTATGTAAAGGACATTACTATTCAGCTGGTTTAAGTTTTTACAACTTCCCTTATGCATTTGGAGGACTATTCTCTAAAGGTTTATATGCGATGTATTTAGAACAACCAGAGGGATTTGTTGAAAAATACCAAGCGATGCTTTATGCAACAACAGTAACAACAGCCGAAGACACAGCAAAAACAATGGGCGTTGATTTAACGAAAAAAGAATTTTGGGCAAAAGCACTTGGACAAGTTGAAGAAAAAATTGATGAATTTATTCGTTTAACAAGCAAATAATAAAGTTCGAGAAAAGCAACTAGAGAGCACGGAAGTGCTCTCTAGTTGCTTTTTTGTGCTCTTTGAAAAAGAGAGGAGTAGTTTTTAATATATTTTGCATAATAAACAAAAAAATTATGCAAAAAACTAGACTTTTTAGGACAAAGAAAATGTTATGCTCTTAATAAAAAACATAAGAGAAATCAGTGAAAAAACGTTTATAAATAAGGGTTTTGAGTTCCGTATAGGGATTATAGCACAATGTCCTAAAAAATCCTACTTTCTCGTACAAAAGAAATGGGGTATATAAAAAAGCGTTAACTAAAGGGGTGTAGCGTTTTCCGTTTATGGTTTATAAAAGGGAGGATATACTATTGAAAAAACCAGATATATTTAAAAAAGTTAGTAAATTTAGCATTCGTAAATTTACTATCGGCACATTCTCAGTCATGATTGGAGCATCTTTTATTCTAACTCCAGGATTAGATGTTACAAACCAAATAAGTATTGTTTATGGGGAAGAAGTGGATAATCCATACGGGAGATTTGCCGAGCACTATCCGGATGGGTCGTTTAAATTAGTTAGAGATAACAGAACCTTAGCCGATGTTGATACACATGTGCGATATACACAATATATTTCGACAGATGAAAATGGAAAAAGACATGTTAAATGGGATATTCTTTTTAATACAGGGCATGAACATATGAATAGACCGATGCTATATTTTGTCGTACCAGCAGGTGTCAACGTGACAAGTGTTTCTAAATTTGAAAGACTAAGAGAAGATAGACCGTGGGAAAAACAATGGGAAGTATCACCTAAAGATTGGAAAACAAACACAAGATTTTTAGGGTCTAGAGAAGAGGATACATTTGACAAAGAATGGAACAGCAGGGTTACGTATGGAGGTGGTGATTTAGCAAGATTTTTAAATAATGAAGTTAATTTAAACGATAGTTCAGGAAACCCTTTATTAGATAACATATATATAAATTGGGAAAAAAACGATCATGATGATGCCTATCGAATGATTGTTGAAGGTGATATTGTATCGGAAGAAGACAATGACTTACCATTTGTTACTGGTATGATGTCAAGTTTTGCAGTTCTTAATAGTCGAAAACATAATTATGTTACAGGGAGTACCAGAGCTATTTCTGAACAAACTGTCACAGACACTTATGTTATCACGAATGAGCATCAAACGGTTGAAAATCGCACGCAGTCTGATGCTAAATACGGATTTGAAAAAACGAATGCGAATACATTTGTGTATAAATACAATGTGTTAGACGATATACCGTTGAATACGGATGATTTATTGAAAGAGTTGATTGCGACACCGAAAGAGCCAAACCAACGAACGTTAGAGGGGGTTGAAAAACGAAAAGCAGAAGAAAATCAAGACGGTTATTCTCTTGAAAACAATATCGTTTATAAAAAAGACAACTCTACGATTAAAGTTTTAGATGTGGTTGATCCAGTAAGTAAGCGTGGTAGTCAAAATATTACAATACCCAATGTCCCAATAACCAATGACAATCAGAGTGATACATTATCAATAGACAGTGCAACAAATAATAATCATGAAGCATTTGATATTAGTGTGGGAAATCATGATAAATTGGTGACTGATTCGTTAAAAAAATATCAAATTTATGCTAAAAATAGAAGTATTAGCAATTATACAGATTTAAATACAGATACAACGTCAAATGTGAATAATTTATTTACGGTAGGTGTCTTACCGTCACAAGCCGAGCAATATATTCCGCAAGTGAAACCAACAGTTTATGTTGATAAAGATACAGCGGTAACACCTAAAGAAATGATTGAACGTTTTAATAAGCAGTGGAGTCGTTCAGAAGATTTAGGTGTGGATACTACTGGTTTACGTTATGCTTGGAAAATAGAGCCAAATACATCTGAAATAGGCTTAAAAGAGGGTGCTGTGACAATAACGTATCCAGACGGTTCAAGTGAAGATGTCCCTGTACATGTGAATGTGCGAGATACACAAGCACCAAGTGCTCCGACAGTAACACCCAATAATGACGGTAGTGTGACAGTAACCCCACCGAGTGATTTAGATACGAAGAAAGTAGACATTTCCTATATACCAGAAGATAGTGATACACCGGTGACAGTCACTGTGACAAAAGGTGAGGACGGACAATGGACGAGCAATAACCCGAATGTGCCAGTTGATGCGACGACAGGTGTGGTGACTATTCCAGCAGAGAATGTAAAAGACGGTAGTCAAGTGAGTGCTACAGTAACAGATACATCAGGGAATGTGTCGACTACATCGAGTGGTACAGCAAAAAATAATCGGGTTATAGATAGTGACGGTGACGGTATATCAGATAAAGATGAAACCCGTTATGGTACAGACCCTAATAATCCAGATAGTGATGGCGATGGCGTGGTTGATAGTGATGAAATAGGTGAAGGTACAAATCCATTGCTTAAAGATAGTGACGGTGACGGATTAGAGGACGGTTATGAAATATCTATCAATACAAGTCCGTTAAAGGTTGATACAGACGGTGATGGCTTAACTGACCGTGATGAGTTAAGAACGTATCATACAGATCCTAGAATTAAAGATACAGATCATGATGGATTTGATGACGGCGTTGAGATACAAGAGGGAACGAATCCAAATGATAGAACATCTTTTCCGGATAGAGTATCCCCAAATGCTCCGAGAGTAACCCCAAACGACGACGGAAGCGTCACGGTAACGCCACCAAATGATGTTGATACGAAGACAGTTGAGATTACGTATACACCACAAGATAGCGATGACACAGTAACCGTGACGATCACTAAAGATGAGAACGGACAATGGATAAGTAGTGATCTAAATGTGAACGTTGATACGACAACAGGTGAGGTCACTATTCGAGCGGAGAACGTAAAAGACGATAGTACCGTGAGTGCTACGGCAACAGACAATGCAGGTAATGTGTCAAATATCACAAGTAGTACAGCGGGACATGATCCGGATACGATAGCTCCAAGTGATCCAATGGTGATACCAAATGATGACGGTAGTGTGACAGTAGCACCACCAAGTGATTCCGATACGGAGATAATCGAGGTTGCCTATACGTCACAAGGCAGTGATGACCCAGTGACAATGATTATTACTAGAGATCGTAACAGACGATGGATAGGTAGTAACCCAGAAGTGCTAATTGATGCGACGACAGGTGTGATGATCATTCCAGCAGAGAACGTAAAAGACGGTAGTACCGTAAGTGCCAAGGTAACAGACTATGCAGGTAATGTATCAAATACTGTAAGCGGTATAGCGGGAAATGATCCAGATACGACAGCTCCAAGTGCTCCGGTAGTGACACCGAACGACGACGGTAGTGTGACAGTAACACCACCAAATGATGTCGATACGAAGACAGTTGAGATTACATATACCCCACAAGGCAGTGACACCCCAGTAACCGTGACTATCACTAAAGGTGAGGACGGACAATGGACAAGCAGTAATCCAGATGTGTCAGTTGATGCAACAACAGGTGTGGTGACTATTCCAGCGGAGAAAGTAAAAGACGGTAGTACCGTGAGTGCCACGGCAACAGACAATGCTGGTAATGTATCAGATACCACAAGTGGAACAGCGAAAAATGATCCAGATACCACAGCCCCAAATACCCCAATAGTGACACCGAACGACGATGGCAGCGTCACGGCAACACCACCAAATGATGTCGATACAAAGACAGTCGAGATTACGTATACACCCCAAGGTAGTGACACCCCAGTAACCGTGACTATCACTAAAGATGAGAACGGACAATGGACAAGCAGTGATCCAAATGTGCCAGTTGATGCAACAACAGGTGTGGTAACTATTCCAGCAGAGAAAGTAAAAGACGGTAGTACTGTGAGTGCCACGGCAACAGACAATACTGGTAATGTATCAGATACCGCAAGCGGTATAGCGAAAAATGATCCAGACAGTGACGGTGACGGCGTGACTGATGGAGATGAGAAACACGACGGCACGAATCCAATGGTTCCAGATAGTGACGGTGACGGTGTAAACGATGGAGAAGAAAAATACGACGGCACCAATCCGTTAGTGCCAGACAGTGATGGCGATGGAGTGAACGATGGAGATGAAAAACATGACGGTACAAATCCATTGGAACCAGATAGTGACGACGACGGTGTAAACGACGGCGATGAGAAACACGACGGCACAAACCCAATGGTTCCAGATAGTGACGGCGACGGTGTAAACGACGGCGATGAAAAACATGATGGTACGAATCCATTGGTTCCAGATAGTGATGGCGATGGCGTCAACGATGGCGATGAAAAACACGATGGTACGAATCCATTGGTTCCAGATAGTGATGGCGATGGCGTAAACGATGGAGATGAAAAACAAGACGGCACGAACCCATTGGAACCAGATAGTGACGGAGATGGCGTCAACGATGGTGACGAAAAACATGACGGTACGAATCCATTGGAATCAGATAGTGATGGCGATGACGTCAACGATGGTGACGAAAAACAAGACGGCACGAATCCATTGGTTTCAGACAGTGATAATGATGGTGTCAACGACGGAGATGAGAAACAAGACGGCACGAACCCAATGGTTCTGGACAGTGATGGCGATGGCGTGACCGATGGAGATGAAAAACACGATGGCACGAACCCAATGGTTCCGGACAGTGATGGCGACGGCGTGACCGATGGAGATGAAAAACACGATGGTACCAATCCGTTAGTTCCAGACAGTGACGGTGATGGCGTCAACGATGGTGATGAAAAACATGATGGTACCAATCCGTTAGTTCTAGACAGTGATGGCGATGGCGTCAACGATGGCGATGAAAAACACGATGGCACGAATCCAATGGTTCCAGATAGTGACGGCGATGGTGTCAATGATGGTGACGAGAAACATGATGGCACCAATCCGTTAGTTCCAGATAGTGACGGCGATGGCGTCAACGATGGTGACGAAAAACATGACGGTACGAATCCGTTAGTTCCAGATAGTGACGGCGATGGTGTAACCGACAGCGACGAGAAACACGATGGTACCAATCCGTTAGTTCCAGACAGTGATAATGACGGTGTAACTGACGGAGATGAAAAACATGATGGTACGAATCCATTGGTTCCAGACAGTGACGGCGATGGCGTGAGCGATGGAGATGAGAAACACGATGGTACCAATCCGCTAGTTCCGGATAGTGACGGCGATGGTGTCAATGATAGTGATGAAAAACATGATGGCACGAATCCATTGGTTCCAGATAGTGACGGTGACGGTGTCAATGATGGTGACGAGAAACACGATGGCACGAATCCATTGGTTCCAGATAGTGATGGCGATGGTGTCAATGATGGAGATGAGAAACACGATGGCACAAACCCAATGGCTCCAGACAGTGACAGCGATGGCGTCAATGATGGAGATGAAAAGCACGACGGCACCAATCCGTTAGTTCCAGACAGTGACGGAGATGGCGTCAACGATGGTGATGAAAAACATGACGGTACAAACCCAATGGTTCCGGATAGTGACGGTGATGGCGTGAGCGATGGCGACGAGAAACACGATGGTACCAATCCGCTAGTTCCGGATAGTGACGGAGATGGCGTCAACGATGGTGACGAGAAACATGACGGTACAAACCCATTGGAACCAGATAGTGACGGTGATGGCGTGAACGACGGAGATGAGAAACACGACGGCACGAACCCAATGGCTCCAGACAGTGACAATGACGGTGTAACCGACGGAGATGAAAAACATGACGGTACAAACCCAATGGTTCCAGACAGTGACGGAGATGGCGTGAACGATGGAGATGAGAAACACGACGGCACCAATCCGTTGGTTCCAGACAGTGACGGAGATGGTGTCAATGATAGTGACGAAAAACATGACGGTACAAACCCATTGGAACCAGACAGTGACGGTGACGGAGTGAACGATGGAGATGAGAAACACGACGGCACCAATCCGTTGGTTCCAGACAGTGACGGAGATGGTGTCAATGATAGTGACGAAAAACATGACGGTACAAACCCATTGGAACCAGACAGTGACGGTGACGGAGTGAACGATGGTGACGAAAAACACGATGGTACCAATCCGTTAGTTAAAGATAGTGATGGCGATGGTGTCAATGATGGAGATGAGAAACACGATGGCACAAACCCAATGGCTCCAGACAGTGACAGCGATGGCGTCAATGATGGAGATGAAAAGCACGACGGCACCAATCCGTTAGTTCCAGACAGTGACGGAGATGGCGTCAACGATGGTGATGAAAAACATGACGGTACAAACCCAATGGTTCCGGATAGTGACGGTGATGGCGTCAATGACGGCGACGAGAAACACGACGGCACGAACCCAATGGCTCCAGACAGTGACAATGACGGTGTAACCGACGATGACGAAAAGCACGACGGCACCAATCCGCTAGTTCCAGATAGTGACGGCGATGGTGTCAATGATGGTGACGAGAAACACGATGGTACCAATCCGCTAGTTCCAGATAGTGACGGCGATGGTGTCAACGATGGTGATGAAAAACACGATGGCACAAACCCAATGGCTCCAGACAGTGACGGCGACGGCGTGAACGATGGCGATGAGAAACATGATGGTACAAACCCAATGGCTCCAGATAGTGATGGCGATGGCGTGAACGACAGCGACGAGAAACACGACAGTACGAATCCGTTAGTTCCAGATAGTGACGGCGATGGCGTCAACGATGGTGACGAGAAACATGACGGTACAAACCCATTGGAACCAGATAGTGACGGTGATGGTGTAAACGACGGCGACGAGAAACACGATGGCACGAATCCGTTGGTTTCAGACAGTGATAATGATGGTGTCAACGATGGTGACGAAAAACATGATGGCACGAATCCAATGGCTCCAGATAGTGACAATGACGGTGTAAACGATGGAGAAGAAAAACACGACGGCACAAACCCAATGGTTCCAGATAGTGACGGTGACGGAGTAGACGATGGCGATGAGAAACACGACGGTACCAATCCGTTAGTTCCAGACAGTGACAGCGATGGCGTCAACGATGGAGAAGAAAAACATGATGGCACAAACCCAATGGCTCCAGATAGTGACGGCGACGGAGTAACTGACGGCGATGAAAAACACGACGGCACAAACCCAATGGCTCCAGACAGTGACAATGACGGTGTAAACGATGGAGATGAAAAACATGATGGTACAAACCCATTGGAACCAGACAGTGACGGTGACGGCGTGACCGATGGAGATGAGAAACACGACGGCACGAATCCGTTAGTTCCAGACAGTGACGGCGATGGTGTAACCGACGGTGACGAGAAACACGACGGCACAAACCCAATGGCTCCAGATAGTGACGGCGATGGTGTAAATGATGGAGAAGAAAAACATGATGGTACCAATCCGTTAGTTCCAGATAGTGACGGCGATGGCGTGAACGATGGAGATGAAAAACACGACGGTACCAATCCGTTAGTTCCAGACAGTGATGGCGACGGAGTGAACGATGGAGATGAAAAACATGATGGTACAAACCCATTGGCTCCAGATAGTGATGGTGACGGCGTGAACGACGGAGATGAAAAACACGATGGTACCAATCCGCTAGTTCCAGACAGTGACGGCGATGGCGTCAACGATGGCGATGAGAAACACGACGGCACGAATCCGTTAGTTCCGGATAGTGACAATGACGGTGTGACCGACGGAGATGAAAAACACGATGGTACCAATCCGCTAGTTCCAGACAGTGACGGCGATGGCGTAAACGATGGAGATGAAAAACATGATGGTACGAATCCGTTGGTTCCAGACAGTGACGGAGATGGCGTCAACGATGGTGACGAGAAACACGATGGTACCAATCCGCTAGTTCCGGATAGTGACGGAGATGGCGTATCTGATAAAGAGGAAAAAGAAAAAGGAAGTAATCCAAATGATGCGGCATCTATACCGGTAATAAAACCATCTCCAAGTGTTCCGACAATATCAGATCAAACAACACCTGTATATGTTCCGAAAGTAGCAAAACCAGGTGAAGAAATAACGGTAATAAATGAGGGATCGTCATTACCTAAAGGTATGACTGTAGAAATAGGGGAACCAAGTTTAGAGGGCAAAATAGTTCATGTTGATAAAAATGGGCGTATTACAGTCAAAGTACCAGATGAAACACCAGTAGGTACAATCATCAAGATACCAGTAACAATTACTTATCCAGATGGTTCATCAGATGGTGTATCAATAACAATCACTGTTACAAATACTAAAGGATATGATGCATCAAAATATAGCCAATTCGAATCAAAAGATCAAACACAATCTCAAAATGAGGAAAAAATATTACCGCATACAGGGGAGAAATATTCAGATTTATCCTTATTAGGTGTTGCTCTTACTGTATTTGGAGTAGGGTTGAAACGGAGACGTTATGACAAAAAATAATAAAAATAATTCTTTAGAAAATACGAAATGGATTGATTATACATGTAGCCGTACCTTTATATGTGCTAGATGTGGAGATAAAGTGACAACACGAGAAGGTGTTGTTGATAAACGTGTTAAATTTTGTAGTGCACTATGTCGTAGAAGATATTGGCGACATAAAAAATAATTGACATAAAGAATGTATTTATGATGACTAGCAAATAAATACTAGAAAGTCGGGCTAATCGTTTTGAGAGGATTAGCCCGACTTATTATGTTCGGAAATCGTTATTATATAAACAATCTGGATTGTTTTTGAAGTAATTTATGTTATACTTTACTTAAAACTGATTTATGGAGGCAGAGTATGCTTTTATTAGGTTCTCATGTATCAATGAATGGAAAAGATATGTTATTGGGATCTGCAAAAGAAGCGCACATGTATGCGGCAACAACAATGATGATTTATACAGGTGCACCCCAAAATACACGTAGAAAACCTATTGAAGAATTAAATATAGATAAAGGTAAAGCAGCGTTAGAACAATTTGGTATTTCAAATATTGTGGTACATGCACCATATATTATTAACTTAGGAAATACAATTAAAAACGATCATTTTGAATTTGCTGTTGAATTTTTAAGAGAAGAAATCAAGCGTGCGACAGCTCTAGGTGCAACGCAAATCACGATGCATCCAGGAGCACATGTAGGTGCCGGTTCACAAGTAGCTATTAGGCGTTTGATTGAAGGTTTAAATTTAGCCTTAGATAGTGATCAAGTGCCACAAATTGCTTTAGAAACAATGGCGGGTAAAGGTACTGAAATCGGTAGAAGTTTTGAGGAGCTAGCAGATATTATTGCAGGTGTGACACATAATCATAAATTGTCGGTGACATTAGATACATGTCATACACATGATGCAGGCTATAATATTAAAGATGATTTTGACGGTGTTTTAAACGAGTTTGATAAAGTTATAGGTTTAGATAAACTAAAAGTCATTCATGTGAATGATTCTAAAAATGTACGAGGTGCTAAAAAAGATAGACATGCTAATATAGGGTTTGGAGAAATTGGATTTGATGCGTTACATTATGTGGTGCATCATCCACAATTAGTCGCTTTACCTAAAATTTTAGAAACACCGTATGTTCAAGTTGGAGAGGATAAAAAAAATACACGTCCACCTTATAAACACGAAATTGCCATGTTACGAAGTGGACAATTTAATCCACATTTATTAGAGGAAATTGTGCAATAGGAGGTAACGCATGGAAGAAGTACAACGTGCCATAGCACTGATGAAAGCAAAAGGCTATAAAAACACGCCAAAGCGTCAAGCAATGTTAGAAGTAATTGCCAAAGCAGAGAGATTTATTACTGCTAAAGATGTTCAAGAAGCATTAAAAGATACTTACAAAGGGTTGAGTTATGATACGATTTATCGTAATTTATATACCTTTGTGGAGCAAGGTATTCTTGAATCGAGTGAAAGAAATGGAGAAAAGGTGTTCTTGATGCATTGTTCGACACATAAGCATCATCACCATTTCATTTGTGATCGCTGTGAAAAAATCACAGAAATTGAAATGTGTCCAATGGATTATTTTATGAATCAATTACCGGGATATGAAATTTCAGGACATCGCTTTGAAATAACAGGATTATGTCCAGAATGTGCAAAAAATAAATTGCCTAAATTAAAATTTGTTTTAAACGAAGTGTAATGGTGAGGTCGAACAAAAGAAAAGGGTGTACACATGGTATCTTATTTAGATGACAAAACATGTTTGTTGATCAATGAGTTACTGAAACAAAAAAATCCGATTTCTGTAACAGAATTGGCGAGACAATTAGGATTGTCTAGGCGAGTCGTTTATTATCATTTAGAGAAAATAAACGACGTTTTAGATGAACAACATTTGCCAAAAATAGTCAATAAACAAAAAATTGGCATTTTATTAACTGTTAAACAAAAACAATATATACAAACAGTATTGAAAACAAAAGATGTTAGCTATATTTTAAGTACAGAAGAACGTCAGTTATTATTGATGTTTTATATTGCAACAACACCGTCAAAAATTACCATTCAGCAACTGATGTCGATTTCTCAGTCATCACGCAATACAATTTTAAATGATTTAACATCTATTCGAGAATACTTACAAAACAGTATTCATGACATTTCGATGTCGGTCAATAAAAAAGATGGGTACCATTTTATTGCAAAAGGAAATGTTGCCATTGAATTTATGTATGCCTTATTTATTCAAATTTTCCAATCGAAAAATGAGATATTTATTAGCATGATAAAAGAGATGTTACACGGTAATGATATGTCGGAGTGTTTGTTGTCAGATGCGTTTAGAATACAGTTGTATCAGGCTATCAAGAAAATAGAAAAAGAAATCGGTAAAAACTTTATTGATAAAGACTTAAGACATATGGTGGATGTATATCCCTATTTGATATTGGGTTTAAAAAATGTGTCAAATCATCATATAGAAGAAAACCTAAAAGAAGTTTTTGTGAGATTAGAGTATCGTTTTGCTATGAAAGTCATGTTGGAAATGGAAAAAATATTTCATATCAATTTTTCTATTGCCGATATTTATGTTGCAGCATTGATGCTTTTATCAAGTAGAAAGGACTATGACAAGCATTTATTAAGTAAAGATTATCAACAATTATCGCAATATTTAGTATTATTTGTGGAAGCTTTTGAAAAACAAGCACGTATTGAATTGACATATAAAGAGGCATTATGCGAACGATTATTGGTACATTTTAAAGTGCTAATATACCGTAAAAAATACAATGTTTTTACAAAAAATCCATTAAAAGATGATATTAAAAAGAAATATAAAGATTTATTTATTATTGTCAAAACATGTGTACCGTTATTAGAAGAAAAAATGAACATTCATTTAAACGATGATGATATTTCATATTTGACTGTTCATTTTGGTGGGGCTTTACAAAAGGAAAGAAAAAAAGTACATTTATACCGAATGGTATTATTGACAGATGAAGGGGTAGGAATACAAGATTTACTAATCCGTCAGTGTAAAACATATATTTCTCAACTAGAACATGTTGCCACTGTTTCAAAAATAGAGGATATTCCTCAAGATGTATCCATTGATTTTATTGTAACAACGATTCATGATGTCGTCGTCGATAAACCATGTGTGTTAGTAAATCCTATTTTTCAAGTACAAGATATTATTCACTTGTTGCAAGTGAGTTCAGGATATAGATTATCAAACATGAATGAGTGTGTTGCTACACAACTTCATCAAGTATTAGCAAACTATATTCCAAATCAACAGCAACGAGAAAATGCTGTTATAGATATTCAAAATGTATTAGATAAAGAGTTAATGATTGATAAAGAAACACTTGATTAGTGCTCTTTGTTCATCATTTCCTAATCAGTCCAAATATGTACACTACTGTGTGCTTTATTTGGACTTTTTTATTATGTAAAAGGGAATATACTAAACTTATAGTAAAACATTTTGGAGGTATAAAAATGGGAAAAGCACATGAAATAACTCGTGAAAGTTGGATTTTAAGCACCTTTCCTGAATGGGGGACATGGTTAAATGAAGAAATAGAAAATGAGGTTGTGCCTGAAAATCAAGTAGCAATGTGGTGGTTAGGCTGCGTTGGTATTTGGATTAAAACACCAGCAGGAGCAAATATCTGTATGGATTTATGGTGTAGTCGTGGAAAAAATACAAAGAAAGTAAAAGATATGGTACGTGGGCATCAAATGGCTAATATGGCAGGGGTTCGTAAATTACAACCGAATTTAAGAGCACAGCCAATGGTATTAGATCCATTCGCTATAAATGAAGTGGACTTTATTTTGGCATCACATTATCATAGCGATCATATTGATGTGAATGTTGCAGCAGCTATTATCAATAATCCAAAATTAGACCATGTGAAGTTTGTAGGGCCGTGGCATTGTACACGCCTTTGGAAAGAGTGGGGTGTGCCAGAAGATAGATTGATTACAGTGAAACCGGGTGATACGGTTGAATTGAAAGATATAAAAATTCATGCACTGGATTCATTTGACCGTACATGCTTAGTCACACTACCAGTGGAAGGAGCTGAGGAACAAAACGGAGAGCTTGCAGGTCTTTGTCCGTCTGATGAAGAAATGGGGCGTAAAGCGGTGAACTATGTTTTTGAAACGCCAGGAGGTACGATTTATCATGGTGCAGATTCACATTATTCCATTCAATTTGCCAAACATGGTAAACAATTCGATATTGACGTGGCATTAAATAATTATGGTGAAAATCCAGTAGGAATTGCGGATAAGATGACATCTATTGATTTATTACGTATGGCTGAGTGCTTACGTACAAATGTTATCATTCCAGTACATCATGATATTTGGACAAACTTTATGGCAAGTACACAAGAAATTATTGATTTATGGCGCATGCGTAAAGATAGATTACAATATACTTTCCATCCATTCATTTGGGAGGTTGGTGGAAAATATGTTTATCCACGAGATAAAGATTTAATCGAATATCATCACCCAAGAGGATTTGATGATTGCTTTGAACAAGAGCCAAATATTCAATTTAAATCAATGTTATAAAAATAAATAAAAAGAAAGAGGGAAATACAGTGGATATCGTTAAAGGATTGATAGAGTTCTTCTCTAAAAACATATTACAAAAACCTGAGTTTTTTGTAGGGTTACTCGTTATTATTGGTTATTTATTATTAAGGAAACCATTACATGAAGTTTTTGCAGGATTTGTAAAAGCAACAGTAGGATATATGTTATTAAATGTTGGTGCCGCAGGATTGGTTGTGACGTTTAGACCGATTTTGGCAGCACTCAATCAAAAATTCCAATTAAATGCGGCCGTTATTGATCCGTATTTTGGATTGGCTTCTGTCAATAGTTCTTTAAAAGAAACATTACCTGATTTTGTTAGTGTTGCGACAACAGCGCTATTGATTGGTTTTTTAGTGAATATTGTTTTAGTACTATTTAGAAAAATTACAAAAGTACGTACACTGTTTATTACAGGTCATATTATGTTGCAACAAGCAACAACAATCTCATGGATTATTTTATTCTTAGTACCTGAATTACGTAATCAAATGGGTGTATTAGTTATCGGATTATTATGTGGTTTGTATTGGTCTGTAACATCTAACTTAACAGTTGAAGCAACACAACATTTAACAGGTGGTGCAGGATTTGCCGTTGGGCACCAACAACAATTAGCTGTTTGGGTAACAGATAAATTGGCGGCAAAAGTAGGGGATCCTAAAAAAGGATTAGATGATTTGAAATTACCTAATTTCTTATCTATTTTCCATGACAACGTTGTTGCATCTGCAACATTGATGTTATTATTCTTCGGTTCTATTTTAACGATTTTAGGTCCAGATATTTTAACAAATAAAGATATTGTTGGGAATGCGGTGTTTGATCCTAAAAAACAAGAATTCTTTATGTACATTATTTCAACAGCATTAACATTCTCTGTTTATTTAGTGATTTTAATGACAGGGGTACGTATGTTTGTTTCTGAATTGACACAATCATTCCAAGGTATTTCAAATAAATTATTATCTGGTTCAGTACCTGCTGTGGACTGTGCAGCAACATATGGATTTGGTTCACCTAATGCCGTGTTATTCGGATTCGTATCCGGTGCTATTGGACAATTTATCACAATTGGTTTGATGATTTTATTCCAAAGTCCAGTCTTAATTATTACTGGTTTTGTACCTGTATTCTTTGATAATGCAACGATTGCCGTGTTTGCCAATAAACGTGGTGGTGCTAAAGCAGCTATTTTATTCCCGTTTCTTTCAGGGATACTACAAGTTGTCGGTGGTGCATTAGCGGTTATGCTATTACATTTAAAAGGTGGATATCATGGAAATATCGACTTCACAACAGCATGGGTCGGTGCAAGTGGATTATTTAGTGTATCTGGTATTATCGGTATTGTCTTAATCGTATTAGGATTTTTAGCAATCCCACAATTACAGTACTTGAAAGCAAAAGACAAACAAAAATATTATGAATCACAAGTTCAATAGTGGAGGAATTATATATGTTAAAAGTATTAGCAGCCTGTGGTAACGGAATGGGCAGTTCAATGGTTGTCAAAATGAAAGTAGAAATGGCACTTCGTAAAATGGGTGTGTCTGATTTTAAAACAGACTCTTGTTCTATTGCTGAAGCAAAAGGAATGGCAAGTCAATATGATGTTGTCATTGCATCAAAACATTTGATTTCTGAATTACAAGGACGTACACAAGGTCATCTTGTTGGTTTGGATAATTTAATGGACGATAAAGAAATTTCTGAAAAATTATCAGAAGTATTACATGTATAAAATATAAAGGATTGAACAATCAACATAAAAGGGATTTGAACCTGTTCAATCCTTTTATGTTGAATGATAAGGAGGACAACAATGAATTTAAAACAAGCATTACTTGATAATCAGTCAGTTTGTTTAGGTTTAAGTGCAACAACATGGGAGGAAGCAGTCAAATTAGCTGTTTTACCGCTCATTGCTAGTCAAGCTGTTGAAGAACAATATTATGATGCCATTATTGAATCAACAAATGAATATGGACCATATTATATTTTAATGCCCGGTATGGCAATGCCTCATGCAAGACCAGAAGCAGGTGTGAATAAGGATGCTTTTTCATTGATAACTTTAAAAGAACCCGTGACTTTCTCTGACGGAAAAGAAGTGAGTGTTTTAATTGCTTTAGCAGCAACCAGTTCAAAAATACATACAAGTGTTGCCATTCCACAGATTATTGCATTATTAGAGCTAGAAAATTCGATTGCACGTTTATTGGCGTGTCAATCTGCTCAAGATGTCTATGATTTGATTGATGAGTCAAAAGATAGTCCGTATTTAGAGGGGTTAAACTTAGAAGAATAGGAGCGTACACGATGACAAAACATATACCAAATTTACAAGTTGCCTTAGATCATTCTGATTTAACAGGAGCAATTACTGCTGCCGTATCAGTTGGACAAGAGGTAGATATTATTGAAGCAGGAACAGTGTGCTTATTACAAGTCGGTAGTGAATTGGTTCAAGTTTTACGAAACTTATTTCCAGATAAAATTATTGTAGCCGATACAAAATGTGCAGATGCAGGAGGAACTGTTGCAAAAAATAATGCAGTTCGTGGAGCAGATTGGATGACATGTATTTGTTCAGCAACCATTCCAACGATGCAAGCAGCAGACAAAGCAATCAAAAAAGAACGTGGTGATAGAGGAGAAATTCAAGTTGAGCTATATGGTGATTGGACTTATGAGCAAGCACAAATGTGGTTAGACGCAGGAATTAGTCAAGCTATTTATCATCAAAGTAGAGATGCTCTTTTAGCCGGAGAAACATGGGGAGAAAAAGATTTATCTAAAGTGAAAAAATTGATTGATATGGGATTTAGAGTATCTGTTACAGGTGGACTAAACATTGATACATTAGCTTTATTCAAAGGTGTTGATGTGTATACATTTATTGCAGGTCGAGGGATTACAGAAGCTGAAAATCCTGCTCAAGCAGCACGAGCATTTAAAGATGAAATTAGACGTATTTGGGGTGAGTAGTATGAAACGTCCAATCGGTCTTTATGAAAAAGCAACACCTAAGCAGATGACCTGGCCAGAAAGATTATTATTTGCCAAAGAATTAGGTTTTGATTTTGTCGAAATGTCTATTGATGAAACAGATGCACGTTTATCACGTTTAGATTGGACAAAAGAGGAACGGTTAGATATTGTTAAAGCCATTTATGAAACAGGAGTACGCATTCCAAGTATTTGTTTTAGTGGACATCGTCGTTATCCATTGGGTTCTAGTGATGCTTCAATAGAAGAAAAATCATTAGTGTTAATGCAAAAATGTATTGAGTTGGCACAAGATTTAGGTGTTCGTGTCATTCAATTAGCCGGATATGATGTGTATTATGAAGAAAAATCTCCTGAAACACGACGTCGGTTTATGAAAAATTTAAGAAAAGCGTGTGATTGGGCAGAGCAATGTCAAGTGATTTTAGCTATCGAAATTATGGATGATATGTTCATCAATAGTATTGAAAAATATTTAGCGATTGAAAAAGAAATCAACTCTCCTTATCTATTTGTGTATCCTGATACAGGCAATGTTTCTGCATGGCATAATGATTTGTATAGTGAATTTTATTTAGGGCATAAATCAATTGCCGCAATGCATTTAAAAGATACATACGCCGTTACAGAAACACAAAAAGGACAATTTCGAGATGTACCATTTGGCAAAGGATGTGTTGATTGGGAAGAATGCTTCCGTGTGTTGAAAGAAACTAATTATCAAGGTGCGTTTTTAATTGAAATGTGGTCTGAAAATTGTAAGACAGTCGAAGAAACAAAAGCTGCCATTCAAGAAGCTCAAGCCTTTTTATATCCATTATTAGAGAAAGCGGGGTTACGATAATGCTAGAAAATCTAAGAGAACGTGTCTATCAAGCTAATTGTGATTTGCCTAAGCATAAATTAGTGAAATTTACATGGGGAAATGTGAGTGCCATTGATAGAGAAACGGGTTTAGTCGTTATTAAACCAAGTGGTGTTGACTATGAAAAACTATCTCCTGAAAATATGGTGATTACCGATTTAAATGGTAATATTGTTGAGGGTACATTACGTCCATCATCCGATTTAAAAACACATCTTGAGATATATAAAGCATTTCATGAAGTGGGCGGTATCGTACATACACATTCTAGCCAAGCAGTTGCGTGGGCTCAAGCAGGACGAGATATTCCTTTCTACGGAACAACACATGCTGATTACTTTTACGGTTCAATTCCTTGTGCAAGATCACTCACAGCAGAAGAAATCAATGGGGATTATGAAAAGTCAACAGGAGATGTCATTATTGAAACATTTCATCATAGACACATAAATCCAATGGCGGTTCCCGGAGTAATTGTTAGAAATCATGGTCCTTTTACATGGGGTAAAACACCAGAAGAGGCTGTTTATCACAGCGTTGTTTTAGAAGAAGTGGCCGACATGGCAAAAAACACAGAATTACTTTGCCCTAATGTTGAACAAGCACCACAAGTGCTAATGGATAAACACTATTTGCGTAAACACGGTAAAAATGCTTATTATGGACAAAAGTAAAGAAAAGATAGAGCTACCATCAAAATGAAAATATGGGAAACTAACCGTTCGTATAAATGTAAATAAATATTCCTAAATAGAAAACGACTTGAAATCAACTCGTTGAACTTGTTGATTTCAAGTCGTTTTTAGGTGACTTTATAATAAATCGTGTTGGTGGAAATAATCCACCAACACGATTTGTTATAGAGCCATCAACACCAAATAGTATAGAGTGATAATTTGTCGAATAGTCATTTAAAAAGATATTGGCATTTAGGACAGTTCTATTTTTGTAGTTCGTTATAGATAGATTGCCTTATCTATTATTTGTTTAGTGGGATGTAACGAAGAATTGCTTTTATTATAGATAAAACATTCTGAAAGCATTATAATATTTAATATAAGAGGTGATAATATGCAAGAACATATAACAGAAACAAGATTACAAGAAAGTATGGCATTGGATACAATGTCTATTTCCGAAATTACCACACTTATCAATCAAGAAGATGATAAAGTTGCTCGATGTGTGAAAGAGGCGTTACCAAGTATCAATCAGTTGATTGAAATGGTCGTTACTATATTAAGCAATCAAGGAAGACTTATTTATATTGGTGCAGGAACAAGTGGTAGATTAAGTATATTAGATGCAAGTGAATGTGTTCCGACCTTTAATGCACCTTGTGAAATGATTCAAGGAATTATTGCTGGAGGATCAAGTGCAATAACACAAGCAGTAGAAGGTGCAGAAGATGATACCGAACAAGCCGTTCTTGATTTAAAAGCTATTTCTTTTTGTGAAAAAGATATATTGATTGGCGTAGCAGCTAGTGGTAATACACCCTATGTTGTGAGTGCATTAGAATATGCGCATTCAATAGGTGCTAAAACAGGTGCGATTGTATGTAATAAACATTCAAAAATGTCTGCTCTAGCAGATTATCCAGTTGAAGTTTTTGTTGGCTCAGAAGTGTTGACTGGTTCAACAAGAATGAAAGCAGGAACTGCACAGAAAATGATTTTAAATATGATTTCAACAACAGCGATGATAAAATTAGGAAAAGTGTATCAAAATCTGATGATAGACGTTGTGGCAAGTAATGAAAAATTGTACAAAAGAGCTATTTCAATTATTCAAGAAGCAACAGGTTGTACAAAAATAATGGCGGAAAAAACATTTTTATTGGCTAATAAGCGAACAAAAGTAGCAGTTGTCATGATTTTATTTAGTGTATCAAGTCAAAAAGCAGAAGAATTACTCTCTCAATATAAAGGATTTATTCGTGAAATTGTTGATTGACAACAGTGCACACTCACGAGAAGAAAAGGTTTACATTTTAGAGAGTATATATTATAATGTTGGTAATTGAAGATAGGTAACGTTTTCATCTTTGTATCTTTATGATTTTTCAATGTACAAAAAAATGTATATTGAAAAAATAAAATAAACGAAAGAGAGGCTCGTATTTGGAAAGGGTATAGAGAATATCAAATACCTATATCAATTAGCTGGTAACAATGGAACAAATCACAATGATTAGGACAATAATGAAAGGGAGATACTTATGAGAAAAACACTCACATTATTTTGTAGCGTTGCATTATTGAGTTTTGGATTGAGTGCTTGTACCCAAACACCAACAAAGGACACAATGACTAAGCCAGATACATCAACAACAGTTACAATGGCTAAACCAAATGAGAATTTAGCATTGGAAAAATCTATAGATGGAATTGCTTATACTTATGTTCGTAGTCAGTTAGCAAAAGATAATCCAAAAGCTGTTCCAGGTGCTCAAATTGCCATTATGAAGGACGGACAATTAGTGTTTAATAAATCCTACGGTGTGATACAAGCATTTGATTTTGCGAATAATCCACCTACTAAGGTAGAAAAGCCAATAGCTGTGACGAATGATACATTATTTGACTTAGCATCCGTGACAAAAATAAGTGCAACAACCCAAGCTATGATGCATCTTGTTTATGAAGGGAAAATAAAATTAGATGATAAAGTAGCGACTTATTTACCAGACTTTGCTAAAAACGGTAAAGAAAATGTGACAATAGGACAATTATTAAGTCATACATCTGGGCTACCACAATGGAAAGCCATTTATTTATATGCCAATACACGTGAAAAAGCGTTAGAATATATTGAAAATCAACCATTGATGTTTGAAACAGGCACATATAAATATAGTGACTTAGGTTTTATGACATTGGCATTTGTTATTGAAAAAATAACAAATCAACCTTTTGATACTTATGTTGAAAAAACAATTTATGAGCCACTTGGTTTAAAACATACAATGTTTAATCCGTTGTCAAAAAATATTGATAAAAATCAAATTGCTGTAACATCATACGGAAATCCTTATGAATTAAGAATGATAGATGAAGTGAACTATCCTAATTTTGGATATGATATGAGTGAAGATAAAGATGCATTTGATAAGTTTATGAATTGGCGTCAAGTGGAATTACAAGGTGAAGTAAATGACGGAAATGCTGGTATGGCAAATGAAGGAATCGCAGGACATGCAGGGCTATTTTCAACAGCTTCAGATTTAGCTAAATTATATCAAGTTTTATTAGATAAAGGAAAAAGTGGACAAACAGTTTTATATGATGAAACAGTGTTAAATGCCTTTTTAGAAGATGTTCATACAGAAAAAAGTGGTACAGTTCAAGCATATGGTTTTATCAAACATAATGCATGGTTAAAAGAATTATCTGATGACGCTTTAGGACATAATGGATTTACAGGTACATACGTGACAATTTCTCCAAAAGAAAATATTGTTATTATTTTATTGACAAATAAAATGAATAATGGACAAAAAGAAAACGGAGCCTATAATGTCATCAATGATTTTGCTGCATCTGTAAACTATACTGTAAAAAATATTTATCTAGAAAAAATGGAGAAATAAAATGAAAAAAATTGTTATTGGTGGGCAAATTGATAAAGAAGAAGTGAAGCAACTAGTTGAAGCGTATGGAGAAAATCGATACGATATTTCAATTAAAAATGATTTAGATGCTGCAATGGCAGTAAAAACAGGAGCAGCAGATTACTACATTGGAGCATGTAATACAGGTGGTGGCGGTGCCTTAGCAATGGCTTTAGCTTTATTAGGTAGACAAGAATGTGTCACTATCTCTATGCCCGGTCACGTTATGAGTGATGAAGAGATTATAGAAAATGTTAAAAGTGGTAAAAAAGCATTTGGCTTTACAGCACAACATAAAGAAATCGTTATTCCAATCATTATGAAAGCATTAAATGAACAATAATAAGGGAGAATAAATATGGAAACATCAAAAATTTTAGAATTAGTCGTAATTGCCTTATTAGGTGGATTATGTGCCATTTTATCAAATAAAGGTATTGCCGTTTTTAATGACGGATTAAGACCTATTTTACCAGAATTTTTAGAAGGTAAAATTGGGAAGAAAGAACTTGCGGCAACAAGTTTTGCATTAAGTTTTGGTTTAGTTATTGGATTTGGTATTCCAGTATCTATCGGGGCATCTATTATTTTAGTACATAGTATTTTATTGATGACAGACATTATCGGTTCATGGGCACCAGAAGGAAAACTTGGTTTAGCCTTATCTGGTGGTGTTGGAGCAATCTATGGTATTGGTCTTGTTTTAGGATTGCAAAAAGTCGTTGATTTATTCGCTATGTTACCTGTGAATTTCATGCCGTCATTATCAGTTGTTGGAGCACCAATTATTGTTGCATTCAGTATTTTCCCAGCGATTGCTATTGCAAGCCAACATGGTATGAAAAAAGGTGCAGTGGCATTAGGTGCAACATTATTAACACTTGTTTTTGTAAAACGTTTTGGAACAATCACATTAGACAATGGAACAGCTATTAAATTAAGTGCAGAAGGTATGTCATTATTAGTTGGTATGATTTTTATGATTATTTTTGCCATGATGGTAAAAAGCGATGGTACAGAATCAAACCAAGCATTAGTTAGTGTCTTTTTAGAACGTGTGAATCGCATTAAGAAAAATTGGTTATGGTTAGCATTAACAGGCGGATTAGTTGCTGCAGCAACAAGTTTATTGATTATTGCAGGAGATCCAATTTCATTAAACTTATTAAAAGATGCGAAATTTAATGAAGCAGCATTAGCAGCATTTGCGCGTGGTATTGGTTTTATTCCACTTGTTTTCTCAACAGCAATTGTGACAGGTGTGTACAGTCCAGCGGGAACAACATTTGCGTTTGTTGCAGGTATTGCTTTACATGGTAATCCAGCTGTTGCCTTTGTTTTAGGTGCTTTGTTAATGTTTGTTGAAGTTCAATTATTATCTTTAGTAGCAAAAGCATTAGATAAATTCCCAGGTATTCGTGACATGGGTGAACATATTCGTACAGCGATGAATAAAGTGTTAGAAATAGCTTTATTAGTCGGAGGTGCTATGGCGTGTGAACAAATTGCTCCTGGAATTGGTTATTTCTGGGTAATCGGGTTACTATTGTTAAACAGAAAAGCGAAAAAACCAGTTGTTGAATTGGCAGTAGGACCAATGGCAACGATTAGTTTAGGTATTATCGTAAATATTTTATATTTGATTGGTTTATTTATCCCAGTCGTTGCTAAGTAATGAGGTGTTTCTATGACTTGGATAGACGGCATTACGTATATGCACGAACATACAACCATTGACTTATCTCGTTTAAAAGGCATTGATGACACAAATTTAAACTGTTTTGATGAAACAGTTCAAGAGTTTAAGGGATTATACGAAAGAGGCGTTCGTAATATTGTCGATGTGACGAATTTAGATATGAAACGTAATCCTGTATATGTCCAAAAAGTTGCTGAATTAACACAAATAAATGTGATACAAGCAACAGGTTTTTACCAAGACAAATTTTTACCCGACTTTGTAACAGATGCAAGTGTGAAACAATTAGCTGATTTTATGATAAAAGAAATCACACAAGGCATTGCGGATACAACAATCAAAGCACAAATTATTGGTGAAATTGGTACGAGTAAAAATCTAATGACAGACAGAGAAAGAAAAGTGTTCGAAGCCTCTGTTATTGCACATAAAGAAACAGGAGTTCCTATTACTACACATACAACATTAGGGACATACGGACATGAACAAATTGCCTTTTTCAAAAAACAAAAAACAGATTTAGAAAAAATTGTTATTGGACATGTTGACTTAACAGGTAATGCGGAGTATGTTTTATATATGTTAGATCAAGGTGTTTACGTCGAGTTTGATACAGTTGGAAAAGAAAATTATCAACCTGATTTGACGAGAATAAACATGTTAAAAGAAATTGAAAAAAGAGGATATATAGATAAAGTATTCTTATCAATGGATATTACAAGAAAATCACATTTAACGTATCAAGGTGGCATGGGGTATGCGTATTTATTGGATACTTTTGTTCCAATGGCACTAGAAAATGGTGTGAGTGAAACATTTATTCGTAAAATGCTAGTGGATAATCCTAAAACCTTTATGAAAGGAAGTAAATCATGACATATCCTTTAACGAGTTTAACGCTTGAAGAAGCACAACAATTACAATTTAAATTGGTCGATGCGATTACCAAATATTTTTCTGGAACAGACATTTTAAGTTATGGTGATTTAGGTGTTGTGAAAGGATTGAATCAACCGAGTGTCACGAAAAAAGTGGAAACTGTATTAGCAGATTTTTTCAATGTTGAAGCTACTTTACTTGTACGAGGAGCAGGAACGAATGCTATTCGATTAGGATTACATGCTTTATTAAATAGTGGCCAAACGGTACTCGTGCATGATGCACCCATTTATCCAACAACAAAAGTGTCTATCGATATGCTAGGATTACAGACAATAAAAGCGGATTTTAATGACAAAAAAATTGTTCAAGAATGCTTGAAAAAACATCAGATTGATGCTGTTTTAATTCAAGTAACTCGTCAGAAGTTAAATGATTCATACGATTTAGAAACACTTATTACATGGATAAAAGAATTAGCACCAACAATAAACATCATTACAGATGATAATTATGCTGCTTTAAAAACAAAAGGTATTGGTGCAGAATTAGGAGCAACACTTTCTTGTTTTTCAACCTTTAAATTATTAGGACCTGAAGGCATTGGCTGCATTGCAGGAAAGCGTGAGTATATTGAAAAACTAAAAGCAGAAAATTATTCTGGTGGAGGGCAAGTACAAGGGTATGAATCGTTAGAAGTATTAAGAGGTATGGTGTATGCACCTGTTTCTTTGGCGATTTCTGCGAATGTGGGAACAGAGCTGTGTCGTCGATTAAATGAGGGTGAAGTAAAAGGTGTTAAAGGAGCTTATATTGCTAATGCACAATCAAGAGTTGTTATTGTGACATTGGAAGAACCGATTGCCAAAGACGTGATTGAAACAGCTTGTCAGTTAGGTGCTCTAGGACATCCGGTAGGAGCAGAATCAAAATATGAATTTTGTCCATTGATTTATCGTGTATCTAGCACATTTAGACAAGAAAATCCACAAGCTGAAAGTACAATGTTACGTATCAATCCAAATCGAGCGGGAGTAGATACAATTATTCGCATATTATCTCAAGCAATGAATCAATAAAAAGGTGGACCTGTATGGTAGAGTTATTTTTGAAGAAAAAAGGCGACGTTATTTATCGTTTGGCGTCAAACTTACTACAATTAAAAAAAGGAGATCGTTTACCTAGTGTATCTGAATATCAAGAATTATTCCAGGTATCAAGAGGGACTGTCCAAAATGCTATGGCGTATTTGAAAGAAGCAGGAGCATTTCAAAGTAAATCTAAAGGACATTTAGGTTCTTATATTGAAAGCGTTGATTATAGTATTTTACAAACTTTTGCTTTGTCGGATACGATTATGGGTACGATGACTCTACCATACTCTAAATTATATGAGGGGTTAGCAACGGGGATTTATGATGAATTTAGAGAAAATCGTGTGAAATTAAATTTAGCTTATATTCGAGGATCAAAAGAAAGATTAAAGGCTGTTGCTAGAGAAAATTATCATTTTGCTGTTTTATCAAAATTCGCAGCGTTAAAAGCTATAGAGGAAAATACACCTATTGACATTGTTGTTGATTTTGGTAAACATACGTATTTAAGTGAACATATCTTGATTTTTGCAGATAAAAAGGCATCTAAAATTATCAATGGTATGAAAGTGGCAATCGATTATAATTCAATTGACCAACAATTATTAACAGAAAAACTCATTTACGAAAAAAATGTTGAGTTGGTAGAAGTCCCGGGGCATCAAATAGTATCTGCTGTACGTCAAGGAATTGTTGATGTGGGTGTATGGAATTATGATGAAATTGTTGATAAAAACTACCAAGACATCCATTATATCAAACTTTCTAGCGATATATTAGATGAACAAATGAGTACATCGGTCATTGTGGTGCACACACAAAATAAATCCTTGCAAGCATTCTTTAAACAAAGTTTTCAAACAGAGAATGTCTTGACAATTCAACGTGCTGTTTATACAGGGACGATTATCCCTCAATATTAGGAGACAGATTATGATAATAGAAAAATTAAACATATTAGAACAAGGTACAATTATTGATAGTGAAACAAAAGAATGGGTAATCAGAATCCGTGAAGCATTAAAAATGTATGACGAGTGTTTGGGTGACACAGAAATGGAAGTATTTTTAATTCATTTAGCAATGGCAGATGCTCGTCGGAAACAAAATGATACATCTGTTCAAGCTATGGATGACGCATTTTTTAAAGAAGTTCAAGAACATGAAAAATATGCTCTAAGTCAACAAATTTATACAGAGTTATTATCAGACAAACATTTTTCTGAGCCAGAAATGACCTATATTTATTTGCATCTTGTCAATATGTTAGGAGGGAATTGATGTGTTTTTAGATATCACATTAACAAGAAATCCTAAACTACTCGAAGTTGCTAAAAACTTACACCAATCCGGTGATATTTTGCCAGACACGTATGTATTAGATTTGGATACAATTTTACAAAATGCAAAAGCAATGGCAGATGTGGCAAAACAGGAACAAGTGGAATTGTTTTATATGCCAAAACAATTTGGACGTAATCCACTTATTGCCAAAAAAATTAGTGAAACAGCTATTTCAAAAGCCGTTGTTGTCGATTATAAAGAAGCTTTGTTGTTGATGAAACATCAATTACCTTTAGGGAATGTAGGACATTTGGTTCAAATTCCTAATACTCTACTTGAGAAAATCATTGCTTATGGGACAGACTATATCACTGTTTTTTCAATGGAAAAATTACAACAAATTGTAGATGTGGCAAAACGTTTACAAAAAAAGCAGCGTGTATTATTAAAAATCATTGAGCCAACAGATACAATTTATGAAGGACAGTATGGTGGTTTTCATCTATCACAACTAGAAGAAGTCGTGACGTATTTAAGTCAACAGTCTTATGTAGAATTAGGAGGATTGACATCATTTCCTTGCTTTTTATTTAATCAAGTTGATGATATTGTACCAACTAAAAATATACAAACATTGCAAAAAGCTAAAGGGTTTTTAGAAGAAAAAGGTATCACAAATCTTGCAATCAATATGCCATCTGCTACATCGACATATACAATTCCTAAAATTAAAGCACTGAATGGGACACAAGGTGAACCAGGGCATGCCTTAACAGGAACAACACCATTACATCAAGTGACATCTTTGATTGAAAGACCGGCTATGGTCTATGTGAGTGAGATTTCACATTGTTTAGACAATCATGCCTATTTCTATGGTGGAGGGTACTATCGTCGAGGACATTTTGAACATGTTATTGTCTATGAACCTTTCAGAGTTGTAAGAGATACATTGATGCCATTTGATTGTGAAAGTATTGATTATTATTTAAAAACAGAAAAAGAACATGCAGTAGGCAGCACGGTTTTAGCGGCCTTTAGAACACAAATTTTTGTCACAAGAAGTGACGTTGCTGTTGTATCAGGAATACAAACAGATAATCCTAAACTAGAAGGGATATTTGATAGTTTGGGTAATCAAATAAGAAGGTGAAAAAAGTGGGACGATTTATTGTGATCGTACTGGATAGCTTTGGCGTTGGTGCCATGGACGATGTTTCTCAAGTCAGACCGATTGATGTCGGAAGTAATACAGCAAAACATATTATACAAGCATCTCCAACTATTCAGTTACCAACATTAGAAAAATTAGGATTGATGAACGCCATTGGTGAAGAACTACCATCTCATTCTTTTTCTAAAACAGCAAATTATGGGACGAGTGATTTAGCTCATTATGGAGCAGATTCATTTTTAGGGCATCAAGAGATTATGGGGACAACACCTAAAGTTCCTTTAATCGAGCCTTTTAATGAAAAAATAGATGATGTCGAATGTCATTTATTACAACACGGATATAATGTCAGACGTCTTGGAGAAAAAGGTGCACAAATTTTAATTGTCAATAATGTCGCAACTGTTGGCGATAATTTAGAAACAGACGCGGGTCAAGTCTATAATGTATCCGCTTGTTTAGATAGCATCTCTTTTGAGGACTTGAAACAATTAGGACAAAGAGTAAGAGAAGTGGTACACGTATCACGTGTGATTGCTTTTGGTGGTCAAAAAATAACGATTGATGATTTATTACATGCTTTTGAAGTAAGAGGCACACATATTGCAGGTGTAGATGCTCCAAAATCCCATGTTTATGAGTGTGGTTATCAAGTGGTGCATCTAGGATACGGCATTGATAAAAACACACAAATCGCAACAATTCTCGATAAAAAAAATATAACTGTTTCTTTTTTAGGAAAAGTAGCAGATATTGTTCAAACAGAAAGCACACGTTTATTTCCTGGAGTGGATTCAAATACATTATTTGATTCACTCATAAAAGAAGTAAAAGAAATCTCGCATGGTTTTATTGCCTTGAACATTCAAGAAACAGATTTAGCAGGGCATGCACAAGATGTACAACGCTATGCCGATCGACTTGAGTTAAGTGATAAACGTATCGAAGAATTGTTACCATTGCTTGTCAAAGGCGATGTACTTATTGTCATGGCAGACCATGGAAATGACCCAACGATTGGACATAGCAATCATACACGAGAAAAAGTGCCTTTGCTTGTATATTCACCAACTATTGAAGGGAAATATATTGGACATAGACAAACATTAGCTGACGTGGCAGCGACAGTGGCCGATTACTTTGATGTAAACATGCCACAACATGGACAATCTTTCTTAGCAAATATTTTTGAGGAAAAAGCATGAACAGAATAAAGCACTATGCTTTTAAAACATTTCTAGCTTTGTCTAATGTACATAAATCTGTTTGCCGTGTTTTTCCTAATGCTCTTATAAACATAACAGAGCATTCTGGATATTATATGGGTATCAAAAATGTTCCAGATATTAAAAATTCTTTTATTCAATCGTTAGAATCGTTAGGATACATTTTACATACTGTGGATAAAGCAAGTCTTGGTGGTAGGGGTATCGACATTGATTTGAAAAATCCATTAACAGGACAAGCAATGACCGGTTCATCAAGTGGAACGGCAATGAATGTTTTTCTTAATATCAATGATATAGGTATTGGAACAGACGGAGGAGGCTCCGTTTTAGCGCCAGCACTGGCTTTGAATGTATGTAGTTGTATACATGGATTATTGGGAAAAGATGATGTGAATGAGGGAACGGTCAAACGCTCAACAGACGGTATACCGTTCACCGCCTCTTTAGGCATTTTGTCCAAAGAGTTATCACATATTCAACGCATTATCTATCATCAAATTCCACTCACGGCTGAATCACATTCACACGTGAACATCGCAATAGATAGTGCTATAGATTTACCTTATCCCAAAATAGATATAGCTGACAAGTATACACTATCTCGCCAAGCGCTGATTGAACGCTTAGAATGTTTATTACAGTCATATGACATCATTATTTCTAAAGAAGGACCTGTTGATTATCACGGTTTTGGCGAAAGTATTTTTGGACATTTTGACCAAGGAACGCAAACGATTCAACAAAAAGCAAATAAAGGCTTTATACGTGTCGCCAATATGTGTCATGCTATGGCAGTAACTGTACCATCTACAGAATTATCGACAGGATATGTTTTGATATGTCGAACAACTAATAAAACAGTGGTTGATACATTATTTAAACTAGCCGACCAATTAAAAGCTTCTAAAGATACATTAGTCGAACAATATTTTGGACGTTTAGATCAATATTTTACTGGTGGAAAATCAGTTTAAGTATTTTTTACTTGACCTTTTTCTTCTATCAGCGTATTATTCTATTTGGGCTCCCTTTTTGTAGGGACAGTTGATTTCCCCCATTCCTTTTGGAGTGGGGGCTTTATTATGTTAACAACCCATAAAGAGATAAGGAGGAAGTCAAATATGACAAAATACATTTTTGTAACAGGTGGCGTAGTGTCATCTATTGGAAAGGGTATTGTTGCAGCATCATTAGGAAGATTATTAAAAAATAGAGGATTTAAAGTCACCATTCAAAAATTTGACCCATATATTAACGTTGACCCAGGTACGATGAGTCCGCTACAACACGGAGAAGTGTTTGTAACAGATGACGGTACAGAAACGGACTTAGACTTAGGTCACTATGAACGTTTTATTGATATTAACTTAAATCAATATTCAAATGTGACCACAGGTAAAGTTTACTCAGAAGTGTTACGTAAAGAACGCCGTGGTGACTATTTAGGAGCAACAGTTCAAGTCATTCCACATATTACAAATGAAATTAAAGAAAAAATCATGCGCGCCGGTGAAACAACAGATTCAGATATCGTCATTACAGAAGTTGGTGGAACAGTGGGGGATATCGAGTCTTTACCATTCTTAGAAGCACTACGACAAATGAAATCTGATGTTGGGTCACAAAATGTTGTTTACGTGCACACAACACTTATTCCATACTTAAAAGCTGCTGGCGAAATGAAAACAAAACCAACACAACACAGTGTTAAAGAATTACGCAGTTTAGGTATTCAACCAAATATTTTAGTTGTACGTACAGAAAAACCATTACCAAATGGTATTCGTGAAAAATTAGCATCATTTTGTGATGTTGACGAACGTGCCGTTATTGAATCTCGTGACGTGGATACATTGTATACTATCCCGTTATTACTACAAGAACAAGGCATGGATCAACTCGTATGCGACCTATTCGGTCTAAAAAGTGCTCCTAAAGCAGAAATGTCCGAATGGAAACAATTAGAACAAACAGTTCTAAACTTAAAAGAGAAAGTAAAAATCGCAATTGTTGGGAAATATGTATCTTTACCAGATGCCTATTTATCTGTTGCAGAAGCCTTAAAACATGCTGGCTATGCACACAATGCAGATGTAGAAATTGACTGGGTACCAGCAGAAGACATAACAGATGAAAATGTTTCCCAAAGATTAAAAGATGCCAAAGGTATTTTAGTACCAGGTGGTTTTGGAAAACGTGGTATCGAGGGTAAAATCGCCACTATTAAATATGCACGTGAAAATAATATCCCGTTCTTTGGTATTTGCTTAGGTATGCAATTAGCATGTATTGAGTTTGCTAGAAATGTCGTTGGTCTAGAGGGAGCTGATACAGCTGAAGAAAACCCAAATGTAACACATAATATTATTGACTTAATGTCTGATCAAGTAGACCAAGACACAATGGGAGGTACATTGCGCTTAGGTTTGTATCCGTGTGTATTACAAGAAGGTACATTAGCTCGCTCATTATACGGCGAAGAATTAGTACACGAACGTCATCGTCATCGTTATGAATTTAACAATGCGTATCGTGAACAATTAAGCGAAAAAGGATTGATATTCTCAGGTGTATCTCCAGACGGACGTTTAGTTGAAATTATCGAATTGGCAAATCACCCATTCTTTATCGCTGCACAATTCCACCCAGAATTTGTATCACGCCCAACAAGACCACAACGTATTTTTAACGGTTTTGTAAAAGCTGCTTTGGAACAAAAATAATATCGAGAAATCCGCCCAAAGAGCATCATGCTCTTTGGACGGATTATTGTTTATAAAATGCGGGAACAAAAAACGTATATTTGTTCATAGTATCTCTCCTTTTTAAATAAATATTGTGGATAATAATGTAATAAAAATGATTATAATATTCTTCATATCTTTTTGCTGAGCCAATCCAAATCCTAGAATTGCAAGACAACTATGCCGAATAGATAATTTCCCCGTTGCATAGGCAATCACTAAAATACAGACTAATAACAATAGTGGTATATTCTTTTTGAGTATATTTTTTATATTCTGTATGGTAATCATCTCCTTCTATATCTATATTGCATCAACACCATTCTTTTTATAATGTTCACCTAACCTTTCTGAATGAGAATAATTGTGTTTACACGATTATTGTAAATCATCAAAAGTATATTGTGTGAAAAAGTAGCAAATGTGACAGAAGTGTCGCACATTTGCTACTTTTATGGGTGTTTTTAAATTAAAAAAATACTTAATTCCGGATAGACTGTTTGTAATTGGTTTAAAATGGTGATATATCGTTTTTGATAGTAGGGTATATCTAAAAAATCACAAACAAAAAAAACGTGTTTCATCATCTCTTGTGCAGTAACATCTTTTTCTAAACATAGAAAAATACTTTTAAGGAATTTAAGATGTAGACGCTCAAAAATAAATGGTTCATGTAATCTTTGGGATAGCATCGACTGAAAAATATTTCTAGCATGTCGTATATCTTGATGATGTAAAAAGAAGATGACTAAATGAAATGCTGTTTGAATATATTCATGGCTATATTGGTCTAGATGTTCATAGCGTTTTAAACCATTGATACAATTTTTATAAACAATGTTAATAAATGGGGTATCTAAATAAGGAATAAGACAATCGAATAATAACATTTCATAAGTTGTCCATGTTTCGACTTTGACTAAATATTGTTTTAATTGATAGAGGGCAGATTCATATCGTGTTAAGATAACATCACATAATAATCCAAGATGGTGGTAGGTATCATTGTCATATGCAGAAAAATGATAGGCTTGTGAACGAATGTGTTGTATTTCTTCTTGATGATAAGAACCAAGGGAGTTTGTCAATATATTTTTTAAAGGAAAGTGTTGATAATCACGTTTTAAAAATAGAAATTCATCTAAATCAACGTGTAAATGTTCTAAAAGATACAAAACAGTATCAAAAGAAATCTCATGTTCTCCTTTGATAAAACGATGATATGACGATGATGATAGTTTGTCTTGACAAATATCTTTAATAGAAAAGTTTTTACTTTTTCGTAAATATTGTATAAGTTCCCCTGTTTGCATATTACCCCTCCTATATAACCTTTAAATATAACCTTTAAAATAATTTTAATGTGAAAAGTGTTTGATATTCTTATTATAATGAAGATGCATTTCGTTTATCAAGTATTTTTAAAAAAGTATTGCCATTTTCTTTTAATGATGATATAATTCAGAAAAACAAGAGAAAGGACGTTAAGAACATGACACAAACAAAACAATGTGTGTATTTATCTGTAAATAGTTGGCAAAGCCAATAGATACGGTTGTTTCTTAATGTACTTTTTGTGCATAGATACAACCTTTTCGTGTTGAAAATGTGTATCTATGTGGCAGACAAATTCTTAGAATGAACTATACCACGTGGATAAAAAATCGACGTGGTTTTTGTTTGTAAAAAGGCCACTTATTATAAGTGGTCTTTTTATATAGTTCATTCAATAAATGAAAAACGAGGTTATGATGATGAAAAAAACAGTATTAGCATTTGGATTATTCATTTTAGCAGTATTAGGTATTGGGTATGTGACTCAACAAAAACCAGCACAACAGCCAGTACAAGAAACGAAAAAGATTGTCAAAGTTGGTGTTTTACAATTATTAAGTCACCCAGCATTAGATGCTATTTATAAAGGTATTACAGATGAACTAGGTAATTTAGGTTATGTTGATGGGAAAACAATGCAAATTGATTTTCAAAATGCACAAGCAGATCAAAGTAATTTAGTGTCTATGAGTCAAAAATTAGTGTCAGAAAAACCGGATATTTTAATTGGTATTACAACTCCCGCTACTGCATCATTGGCTAACGCAACAAAAGAGATTCCAATTATTATGGGGGGGATTACATATCCTGTTCAAGCCGGTTTAATCGCAAGTGAAGAAAAACCAGGAAACAATATTACAGGTGTAAGTGATAGAACACCAATTAAACAACAATTAGAGTTGATGAAAAAAGTGGTGCCAAACTTGAAAAAAATCGGTATTTTATATACAGCAAGTGAAGATAACTCAACACGTCAAGTTGAAGAAGCAAAAGAATTGGCAAAAGCATTAGATTTAGAAGTAGTGGTTAAATCTATTTCAAATACAAATGACATTGAGCAAGTGACAGAAGGATTGGCAAGTGATGTACAAGCTATTTTTGTTCCGATTGATAACACAGTAGCCAGTGCAATGGCAACAGTCGTTAAAGTAACAGATAAATACAAAGTACCTGTCTTCCCGTCAGCTGATACAATGGTTAAAGATGGTGGTGTTTTAGGAATCGGTGTTGACCAATACAAAATCGGCGTTGAAACAGCTAAAGTTGTTGTTGCGGTGTTAAATGGTGTAGAGCCGAAAGAAAAAGCAATCGTATTGGCAAATGAAGGTGTTGTATACATCAATGAAACAAAAGCAAAAGCATTAGGTATTGATATTCCAGAAGAGATTAAAGCAAAAGCAATAATTGTAGATAAAGAATAAGGAGTTTTCTATGGATATTTTTATTTCAGCCATTTCCCAAGGGATTTTATGGGGACTACTGTCACTAGGCGTATTTATTAGTTTTAGAATTTTAAATATTGCCGATATGACTACAGAGGGAACCTTTCCTCTAGGAGCAGCGATTTGCATGACGGCTATTTCTCGAGGTGTTTCCCCTCTATTAGCGACAATATTGGCTGTTTGTGGTGGCGTTTTGGCAGGCCTTGTTACCGGATTTTTAATCACAACATGCCGTATTCCAAGTTTATTAGCAGGTATTTTAACAATGACAGGATTACTATCCATTAACTTACGTGTGATGGGACGCCCAAATTTAACTCTTTTAGACAAAGACACCATTTTTACACCTGCAACACAACTAACCTTGCCACATCATTACGACACAATTCTTGTCGGCGTATTTGGCGTATCATTATTGATATATCTGATGTTTGTATTTTTTAAAACAGAATTAGGACAAGGTTTAATTGCCACGGGAGATAATCCTAAAATGGCAACATCATTTGGTATTTCAACGAAAAAGATGACACTACTTGGTCTAATGCTATCCAACGGAATTGTGGCACTAGCAGGTGCAATTATTTCACAACACAACGGATACGCCGATGTGAACAGTGGACTAGGTGTTATTGTCATTGCTTTAGCAGCAATTATTATTGGAGAAGTTCTTTTTTCTAAAGTTTCCTTTTTAGAACGTTTAATTTGTACAGTTTATGGTTCTATTATTTATCGTGTCTTATTGGTTGGTGTTTTAAAATTACAAGTCATTGAAGCCAACGACTTTAAACTTGTTTCAGCGATACTCATTGCCTTATTTTTAACAATGCCACATTTACGAAAAAAAGGACAAAAAGGAGGAGTATAGATGTCATTTATTGAAATCAATCATATCGAAAAAACATTTTACTCTAATGCTGGCGATTATAAAGCGTTGCAAGACATTACATTGCATATAGAAGAGGGCGACTTTATCACCGTTGTTGGAGGAAATGGAGCAGGTAAATCAACTTTTTTAAACGCTCTTGCAGGTAGTTTTGACATTGACAAAGGTGACATAAAAATTAACGATACGTCCATTACAACCTTATCTGAATATGAACGTGCAAAATATATCAGTCGTGTATTTCAAAATGCGTTACACGGAACAGCACCACGTATGACGGTTTGCGAAAATATGGCATTGGCATATCGAAAAGATCAAAAAAGACGCTTGAAAAAAGGGATCACACCCGAAGAAAAATCTTTATTTATTGAACAATTAGCATCTTTAGAATTAGGGCTAGAAACACGCCTAAACACCGAAATGGGACTACTGTCGGGAGGACAACGCCAAGCCATAGCCTTACTCATGGCAACATTAAAAAAACCATCTTTATTATTACTAGATGAACATACATCTGCATTAGACCCAAAAATGCAACAAATGGTGATGAAACTCACACAACAAAAAATCAAAGAAAATCACATGACAGCTCTCATGATTACGCACAACATAAACGATGCCTTAACTTATGGAAATCGTTTAATTGTGCTAAAAAATGGGCAAATCATCAAAGACGTTAAACAAGAAGAAAAAAATAAACTCACTGTAACAGATATTTACGCGTTGTATGATTAGAATAAATAAAAAACCGAAGTAACTACACATGATGTTACTTCGGTTTTTATGTTGTTTGTTAAATTTATGTTTTTTAGTATTAAAAAATAGTTTCATTATATTTGAATGCTTGTTTATGAAAAGTGGATGATATACTACAAAGAAAAGAAACGGCATTATAATAGTTACAACGGTTGATAATTTGGAGAGAATACCTAAATGTAATTGTATAGATTGAATATTATAAACAGACTTTCTGCACCAAAAAGTATATAATTTACTGCATAAAATAAATTTAAAAAAAACCTTGAAAAGTCCATTCTTTTTGTATATAATAGTACGGTATTATATTACACTTTGTTCCGATATGCGATAGGGTGCTTGAAAAAGTTTATCGTATAGATGAGGGCGAAGGAAGAGAAACCAAAATGGAGGAATTTTAACATGGCAGTTATTGCAATGAAACAATTGCTAGAAGCAGGGGTACACTTCGGACACCAAACACGTCGTTGGAACCCAAAAATGAAACGTTATATTTTTACAGAAAGAAATGGTATTTATATCATTGACTTACAAAAAACTGTAAAATTAGTAGATGATGCATACGACTATATGCACCAAGTAGCACAAGACGGTGGCATTTGCTTATTCGTTGGAACTAAAAAACAAGCACAAGATGCTGTTAAAGATGAAGCATTACGCTCAGGTCAATACTACATTAACCATCGTTGGTTAGGTGGAACATTAACAAACTGGGATACAATCCAAAAACGTATTGCACGCTTAAAACGTATTAAAGCAATGGCAGAAGACGGAACTTTTGATGTATTACCTAAAAAAGAAGTTGCTGCATTATTAAAAGAACAAGAAAGATTAGAAAAATTCTTAGGTGGTATTGAAGATATGCCAAGAATTCCTGATGTATTGTTCATCGTAGACCCACGTAAAGAAAGAATTGCTGTTCAAGAGGCTAAAAAATTGAATATCCCAATCGTAGCGATGGTTGATACAAACTGTGATCCAGATGAAATTGATGTTGTTATCCCATCAAATGACGATGCAATTCGTGCGGTTAAATTGATTGTTGCTAAAATGGCTGATGCGTTCATCGAAGGCAACCAAGGTGAAGATCAAGTGACAGCTGAAGATTTTTCAAGTGATGAAGTAGAAGTAACTTCATTAGAAGAAATCGTTGAAGTTGTAGAAGGCGACAACGCTTAATTATAGAAAAACGAATGACTGTCTTAGAAGGAAAGAAAATAGCTTTTCGTCGTATTAAGACAGTCTTTTTTAAAGAAAAACATTATTGGAGGAACAGAAAGTGGCAGAAATTACAGCAAAATTAGTAAAAGAATTACGTGACATGACTGGCGTAGGTATGATGGATGCTAAAAAAGCATTAGTAGCAGTAGAAGGAGATATTGAAAAAGCGGTAGACTATTTACGTGAAAATGGTTTAGCAAAAGCTGCTAAAAAAGCAGACCGTATCGCTGCTGAAGGTAGCACAACAATTTTTGTTGATGGTAACACAGCTGCAATCGCAGAAATTAACGCAGAAACAGACTTTGTTGCGAAAAACGATAAATTCCAAGCATTAGTTGCTAAATTAGGTGAAGTATTAGCAAAAGAAAAACCAGCTAATGTAGAAGAAGCATTATTGATTAATGTTGATGGTGCAACTGTTGGTGAAATGATTGCGGAAGCAACAACAACAATCGGAGAAAAAATTGAATTACGTCGTTTTGAAATTGTTGAAAAAGGCGATAACGAAGCATTTGGTGCTTACTTACACATGGGTGGACGTATTGCTGCATTAACTGTTTTATCAGGAACAACTGACTCAGATGTAGCAAAAGACGTATCAATGCACGTTGCAGCAATTAACCCTAAATATGTATCTCGTGACCAAGTATCTGCTGAAGAAATTGAACATGAGAAAAAAGTATTAACAGAACAAGCATTAAACGAAGGCAAACCAGCTAATATCGTTGAAAAAATGATTCAAGGTCGTTTAAACAAATTCTTAGCTGAAATCAGCTTGAATGACCAACCATTCGTTAAAAATCCAGACGAAACAGTTTCTGCATACGTTGCAACAAAAGGCGCAACAGTAAAATCATTCGTACGTTTTGAAGTCGGCGAAGGTATTGAAAAACGTGTTGACAACTTTGTAGAAGAAGTTATGAGCCAAGTGAAAAAATAATCAATTTGACATCGAGAATAGCTCCCAACTTTGGGAGCTTTTTTCTAAGAAAGATTATAATGGAGGATAGGTATAGTGGTACAGCCAGTGTATAAACGTGTTGTTTTAAAATTAAGTGGAGAAGCATTAGCAGGAAATACCGGATTTGGTATCAATCCAGCAACAATTAAAGAAATCGTTAAAGAAGTAAAAGAAATATACGAATTAGGTGTTGAGGTTTGTATTGTTGTTGGTGGCGGTAATATTTGGAGAGGAAATATCGGTTCTGAAATGGGTATGGAACGTGCACAAGCAGACTATATGGGCATGCTTGCTACCGTTATGAATGCTTTAGCATTACAAGATACATTAGAAAATATTGGTGTACCAACAAGAGTACAATCATCTATTGACATGAGACAAATTGCTGAACCTTATATTAGACGAAGAGCAGTACGTCACTTAGAGAAAAAACGTGTTGTAATTTTTGCAGGGGGTACAGGAAATCCGTATTTTTCAACAGACACAACCTCAGCATTAAGAGCAGCTGAAATTAATGCAGATGTTATTTTAATGGCAAAAAATAATGTCGATGGTGTGTATAATGCTGACCCACGTACACATGCAGATGCAACGAAATTTAATGAATTAACACATTTAGATGTTATCAATAAAGGATTGCAAGTCATGGATTCAACAGCAAGTTCTTTAAGTATGGATAATAATATTCCATTGATTGTGTTTAATTTAAATGAACCAGGAAATATTCGTCGTGTTGTATTAGGAGAAAGTATCGGTACTATCGTCAAAAATGCCTAGGAGGAAATTGTATGATACAAGAAATTTTACAAAAAACAAAAGAAAGAATGGAAAAAGCAGAAGCTGCATTACAACGTGAATTAGGTTCCATTCGTGCAGGGCGTGCAAATGCAAGTTTACTAGAACGTGTTTCTATTGAATATTACGGTGCATTAACACCATTAAACCAAATGGCACAAATTTCTGTACCAGAAGCACGTATGCTATTGATTACACCTTACGATAAATCAGTATTAAAAGAAATGGAACGTGCAATTTTACAAAGTGACATCGGTATTACACCTAGTAATGACGGAAATGTCATTCGTTTAGTGATTCCACCGCTAACAGAAGAACGTCGTAAAGAATTGGCTAAACAAGTGAAAAAAGAAGCAGAAAATAGTAAAGTGGCTATCCGTAATATTCGTCGTGATGCGATTGATGAATTGAAAAAAGCAGAGAAAGCAAAAGAAATTACAGAAGACGAATTACGTCAAAATGAGAAAAAAATACAAGATTTAACAGATCAAGCAACCAAAGAATTGGATCGTTTAGCTTCTGAAAAAGAAAAAGAATTATTAGATGTTTAATAAAATCTCTGATAAAACGGCTATTTCCTTGTATTTCTCTTGAAATAAATTCTTTAAAGTGTTATAATATAGAAAATAAGTCGTGGTGAAAGGAGTGAACGGAAACGTTCACTTCTTTTTGTAACATACACGGCAACATGTATTAAGGAGGAATGAATGAGTAAAGTAGTTGATTTAGTAAGTTCTCTTGTCCACGATATATTTACTGATACAGATTTTGAATTAGTAGACGTTGAATTTGTCAAAGAAGGAAAATCTTGGTTTTTAAGAGTATTTGCCGATAAACAAAATGGTATTGACATTGATGAATGTGCGTGGATTAGCGAGCAACTAAGCGATAAATTGGATGCTATTACACCAGATCCAATTCCTCAAGCATACTTTTTAGAAGTGTCTTCTCCTGGTGCAGAGCGTCCACTAAAAACAGAAGAAGATATTCAAAATGCAATAGGAAAATATATTCATGCATCTTTTTATCAAGCGATAAATGGGCAAAAATTTATAGAAGGTACTTTGAAAGAAGTATCTACTGATGTTTTAACCTTAGAGGTAAAAGATAAAACAAGGTTAAATACAGCTAATATCGAACGTAAAAATATTGCTAAATTACGATTAGCAATTCAATTTTAATGGATAGTCTAAATAGAGGAAGGATTATAAAATGAGCAAAGAGATGTTACGTGCTCTAACAATGTTAGAAGAAGAAAAAGGAATTTCAAAAGAAATTGTCATTGAAGCATTAGAATTAGCATTAGTATCTGCTTATAAAAGACATTATGGACAAGCACAAAATGTTGAAGTTGTGTTTGACCAAAAAAAAGGTAATATTCATGTGTATGCCGTGAAAGAAGTTGTTGATTATGTATTTGATTCAACATTAGAAGTCAGTTTAGAAGAAGCATTGACAATCAATAAAGCGTATGAATTAGGTGACAAAATTCGTTTTGAAGTTACACCAAAAGATTTTGGACGTATTGCTGCTCAAACAGCAAAACAAGTGATTATGCAACGTATTCGTGAAGCAGAACGTGACATTATTTATAATGAATTTATTCAATATGAATCGGATATTATGACGGGGATTGTTGAAAGACAAGATGCACGCTATATCTATGTTAATTTAGGTAAAATTGAAGCAGTTCTTTCAAAACAAGACCAAGTACCAAATGAAACGTATCATTCACATGATCGTATTAAAGTGTATGTTGTAAAAGTTGAAAACACAACAAAAGGACCACAAATTTTTGTAAGTCGCTCACATGCTGATTTAGTAAAACGTTTATTTGAACAAGAAGTACCAGAAATTTACGATGGCGTTGTTGAAATTGTTTCTGTAGCTCGTGAAGCGGGAGATCGCTCAAAAGTCGCTGTACGCTCTCGTGATAAACATATCGACCCAGTTGGTACTTGTGTAGGTCCAAAAGGACAACGTGTACAAACGATTGTGGATGAATTGGGCGGAGAAAATATGGATATTGTTGAGTGGAATGAAGATCCAGCTAAATTTATTGCGAATGCATTAAATCCAGCACAGGTTTCACAAGTCATTTTCAATGATGAACAAACAGCTTGTACAGTTGTTGTTCCTGATTCACAACTATCATTAGCTATCGGAAAACGTGGACAAAATGCACGTTTGGCAGCACGTTTAACGAATAAAAAAATTGATATTAAATCAGAATCAGCTTATCAAGAATTAACAACTCAACAATCAGATGTGTATTCACTAGAAAATTTAGCATTAGAAAATGAAGAGGAATAATCATGAAAAAAAGAAAAATACCAATGCGTAAATGTGTGGTTTCACAAGAGTTATTTCCAAAAAAAGAATTAACACGCATTGTACGACAACCAGATGGAACAGTTGCGATTGATCCAACTGGTCGTTTAAATGGGCGTGGTGCGTATATTTCTTTAAATCCAACATTAGTTGAAAAAGCAAAACAAACAAAAATTTTTGAAAAGCAATTAGAAGTCAAAATAGAAGATGCATTTTATGATGAACTTTACGCTTATTTAGACCATAAATTAGCAAGGAGCTTACTAGGCAATGTTAAATGATCAAAAGCAATTAAATTTGCTAGGGTTAGCCACAAGAGCTAGATTATTGGTAAGTGGTGAAGAAATCGTATTAGCAGAAGTGAAAAAAAAGCGTGCAACATTAGTTATTATCGCAACAGATGTCAGTGATAACACGAAGAAAAAAATCATAGATAAATGTCATTATTATAAAGTTCCTTACAAAGAACAATTCACAACGGCGTATATTAGTCATGCTATTGGAAAGAAACGCTCTATTTGTGCATTTATTGATGATGGCTTTGCGAATAGTTATCAAAAACTAGACATGTCATGAAAAAATAGAGGAGGTTCATAATGGGAAAAAAACGCGTATATGAATATGCCAAAGAACAAGGCTTATCAAGTAAAGAAATTATTGAAAAAGCTGCTAAATTAGGGATTAGCTATCAAAGTCACATGTCAACGATGAGTGATGAAGATATTGCGAAATTATCACAAAGTCAAAAACCAAAAGCTGTATCTAAAGATAAAAATCCACTATTTGTAGCAGATAAAAAGAAAGAGCAAAAAGGACCTCAAGGACAGCAAAAGCACTTTAAGAAAAATCATGCGGGAGAACACAAATCGGTGACAAATTCGACGCAACAAACAAATCAAAAACCAAATGGGCAACATAAACAACAAAAGCCATTTGTAAAAAAAGATAGAGAAGAAAATAAAAAAACTATGGTATCAAACACTCCAAAACAAGAAAACAAACAAACAACTTTTGTCAAAGATGACTTTAAAAAGAATAAACCACAACGTTTCGCTAAAGATACTCGTGATGAAAACGATGGAAGCTTTGGAAAGAAAAACAAAAAACAAGACAAACGTCAAAATAATCATTTTGATGACAATGCCTTTTCAAGAGGTGGAAAAAAACAACGTCATAAAAAAGCAGAAGTGAAAAAACCTGCTATGCCACAACGTAAATTTAAAGAATTACCTGAAGTATTGGTTTACACAGACGGTATGACCGTTGCTGAAATTTCTAAAAAAATCTATCGTGAACCTGCTGAAATTATCAAAAAACTATTTATGATGGGTGTTATGGCAACGTTAAATCAAGGTTTAAGTGCTGATGCCATTGAATTATTAGCGGCAGATTATGGTATCGAAGCGCAAGCAAAAGTTATTGTTGATAATACAGACTTAGATAGTTTCTTCGATGCAGAGATTGATGCTGCTACATTAACAGAACGTGCACCTGTTGTAACAATTATGGGACACGTTGACCATGGTAAAACAACATTATTAGACTATTTAAGAAATACAAAAGTATCATTATCTGAAGCCGGTGGTATTACGCAACATATTGGAGCGTATCAAGTAGATGTTCAAGGAAAAACAGTAACATTCTTAGATACACCAGGACATGCTGCGTTCTCAGCAATGCGTGCTCGTGGAGCAGATGTAACGGATATTACCATTATCGTTGTTGCAGCAGATGACGGTGTGATGCCACAAACAATAGAGGCAATCAACCATGCGAAAGCTGCTGATTTACCAATTATTGTTGCTGTAAATAAAATAGATAAACCAGATGCTAACCCAGGTCGTGTGATGCAAGAATTAAGTGAGCAAGGTGTTATTGCAGAAGCATGGGGTGGAGATGTGCCGTTTATTGAAATTTCTGCAAAATTCGGTCAAAATGTAGACGAATTATTGGAAATGATTTTGTTAGTTGCTGAAATGCAAGAATTGAAAGCTAGTCCAGACCGTTTAGCTTTAGGTTCGGTTATTGAAGCGCGTTTAGATCCAAGTCGAGGTGCTGTAGCAACATTATTGGTACAACATGGTACTTTAAATATTGGAGATCCTATTGTTGTTGGGAATACATTCGGGCGTGTGCGTACAATGGTAAATGATCATGGTAGACGTGTGAAACAAGCTATTCCATCAACACCAGTTGAAATTACTGGATTAAATGGTGCACCACAAGCCGGCGATAGATTTGTTGTTTTCCAAGATGAAAAAACAGCTCGTGCAGCAGGTGAACAACGTGCTAAAAATGCATTGGTTGAACAAAGAAATGCTCGTCAACATGTAACATTGGATAACTTATTTGCAAGTCTAAAAGAGGGCGAGTTAAAAGAAGTTAACGTCATTATCAAAGCAGACGTACAAGGTTCAGCAGAAGCGTTAGTATCAAGTTTACAAAAAATTGATGTTGAAGGTGTTCGTGTACGTATTGTCCATTCAGCAGTAGGGGCAATCAACGAAAGTGATATTACATTAGCAGCAGCAAGTAATGCAATTATCATTGGATTTAACGTTCGCCCTACACCACAAGCAAAAATACAAGCAGAAGACGAACAAGTAGACATTCGTTTACACCAAATCATTTATCGTGTTATTGAAGAAATTGAAACAGCGATGAAAGGTATGCTTGACCCAGAATATGAAGAACAAATTATTGGTCAAGTTGTTGTTCGTGAAACATATAAAGTATCTAAAGTCGGAACAATCGCTGGAGCTTATGTATTAGAAGGACGCATCGAACGTAACTGTAAAGTACGTGTTATTCGTGATAATATTGTTATCCATGACGGCGAATTGGCAAGTTTAAAACGATTTAAAGACGATGTAAAAGAAGTGAAACTTGGATACGAGTGTGGATTGATGTTAACTAACTTCAATGATATTCAAGTAGACGATGTTATTGAACCATATATCATGGTTGAAATTAAACGCTAATAAACACAAACTCACTTGCATGAGTTTGGTGAAAAGATGAGGAGGTATTTATGGCAAATCATCGTGTAGGACGTGTTAGTCAAGAAATTTTTAGAGAAGTAGCAGATATTTTACGCTTTAAAGTAAAAGACCCTCGTGTAGACGGCATTACCATAACAGATGTGCATGTCACAGGTGACTTACAACAAGCAACAATTTATTACAGTACTTTATCTACATTAGCAAGTGACAGACAAGCAGAACAAACAGGTTTAGACAAAGCGACTGGCTTAATACGCCGTGAATTAGGGCAACGTTTAAGTTTATACAAAACTCCAGAATTACAATTTAAACGTGACGAATCTGTCGATTACGGTAATCGCATTGATGCACTAATCCGTCAAGTCAACGAAAAACAATAGTTTAATGATAATAAATCGTGTTGGTGGGAATAATCCACCAACACGATTTATTATAGAACCTTTTTATATTGTTGAATTTGCTGTTCTATTTTCTATCAATAAGTTATCAAATAAAAAAACAAGAAAAGAACAATCACGAAAGTTTAAATATTAAAAATTTTTACGAAAAAATCTATGTATAAGAAAAAGGCAATCACAAAAATAAATAGTTATTTTAATCTTAAATTTTTCATTTATCTGCTCTAGTCTATCATTGATTTTTATAGAATCAACTTACTTAATTTAAATATATGTTGAGGATATGCCCGTTATATTACTAAACATAAATATTGTAAATTATTTTCTTTGAAAATAAATTGATAAGAGATAAATATAGTGTGTATTTGAAAAAATAAATTGTAAAAAATAATGATTTTTCTTTTAAATTTTTAAGTTATCACTAGTCATAATGCTTGAAAGATGCTATAATACTTTAGGTATGAAGTGGAAACTTCACTATTTTTGAACGTTTGGAGGGAAAAACATGCGCGTAAACATTACATTAGAATGTACAGAATCAGGAGAACGTAATTACATCACAACTAAAAACAAACGTAATAACCCAGAGCGTATCGAAGTGATGAAATATTGTCCAAAATTACGTAAAAGAACTTTGCACCGTGAGGTCAAATAGAGCTATTTATGTATAATAGATATTTTAAAAAGGCTGTTTAAACAGCTTTTTTTATTGTATAAAAAACTAAGCTAAAATAGATAAAATCTTAGAATTTTTAGTGATAAAATATCCCTTTTTATTGTTAAATAAACTTTTATAGAGCTACAGCACTATATAAACTAAAAGATAAAGTTACACATAAATGAAGTGGCGAATTAACATCTTTTTGATGATGTTAGATTTTATTTTTCAAGTGAGTACAAATTTTTCCAACTCTTACATGATATTGTGAATAAAAATATTCTGAAATAAAAAGCTAGAAATCAACGTTTTTAATCGTTGTATTTCTAGCTTTTTACTATTTTTCCTAATATCAAACATCAGTATTTTTCGTGTTTGTATATAAAAATTCTGATATATAAACCCGTATTTTTTATTTATTTAGAGGTATAAAAAACGTATTTTGATTTATTAGGAATTAAAAAAGAATTGACAAGGAATTAAAAATGGAGTAAAATTCTATGAAAAATAAAGGATAACTGAAAAACGTCAATTTATATTGTGAAATACTTAATAAGTTATGTAAAAATTGTATAAAATACGTGAATATAGCATATTTTTGTGTATTGATAATAAACAAAATAGTCTTTAGAAAGGAGTTAGTATGGAATTATCACCTTATATTTTGAGAAAAAAAGTAGAAAATGGTGAATTGTACTTTAATTCTAAAAATAATCATTCTTTTTTTATGACAAATGATTTATTAAAAAGAATAGATGAAAATAAGATAAAACAACAATTTAATCAATATTTAAAAATACATAATTATTTTAAAGATTCAGATGAGTTTGAAAATAGTATATTAAAAATTCGACAATATGAAGATAAAACACTTGAATTTACAATTTTAGTACATGGAGATTGTAATTTTAGATGTAAGTATTGTTATGAAAAGTTTGAAAACATCAGTATGAGCAAAGAAACTGAAAAAAGAATTTTGGAATTTGCTAAAGAAAGATTACTAGAAAAAAGAATAGAAAATTTTCATGTAGCATGGTTTGGAGGGGAACCATTATTAGGATTTAAAACAATAAAAAGATTATCTGTTGCCTTTAAATCCTTAAGTAATGAAATGAATGTAAAATATTCTGCAAGTATAACAACAAATGGATACTTATTAAATGAACGTATTTTTAATCAATTAGTTAAAGAGTACGATGTGCGTAGTTTTCAAATTACCATTGATGGCGAAGAAGAAAATCATAATTTTCAGAGAGCTTTAAAAAATGGTTCAGGTTCATATCAAAAAATTATGAAACATCTAAGAAAAATGGTTGATAGTCCATTATCTTTTTCTTGTGCTTGTAGATTTAATATTTCTCAAGAAAATATTCATTCTATTAAAAGATTTTTAGATGGTGATGGAAAAATTTTTAAAAATGATAAACGCTTTAAATTCTATTTTTATAATGTAGGGAATTGGGGGTGTGGAGATAGACCTAAAAACTATAAAGTAACACTAGCTCATAAAGATGCAAGTTTTGAATTGTCGAAATTAGCAATTAGTAAAGGATATAATGTTCCAATATCAAGGTCGGTGATAACTAATTTATTTAATTGTTATGCTAATAGACCTAATCATTATTCATTTAATGTAAAAGGAATTATTCAATCGTGTACAGTTGCTTTATATTCAAGACAAAATATTTTTGGAACGGTTCATGGTAAATTTAATGTTCAAAAATTTAACGAATGGCGATTAACTATAGATGATGAGTGTCAAAAGTGTCCTGTTGTTTTAATTTGTAAATCAGGATATTGTCCTCCTGCACATAGAGTAAATAAGAATACTAGATTATGTGAACAAATTAAAAGAAAAATTGATAAAAATCTAGAATTGTTTGTATTAAATAAAGAATATAATGATTATCTTGATGTTGAAAGGAAAGGAGTAAAATAAAATGATTATTATTGAAAATAATTTATCTACTGAAGAAGAGATAGTATTACGTGACCATCATGAATGTCAAGTAGGAGGGTAGAATAGTAAATAAAATAAATTAAGTTAATTGAACAATGAATTTTTTTGTAAGAGATAGTCATTATAAAATAAATAACATCCGTTTAAAATTTTATAAGGTCAATTAACGTATGTCTCAATCCTAGAAGTCACACATAAGGATTGAGACATTTTGTTATATTTGTTATTTTGGAAAAATTTTAAGTGTTTTGTGACTATTTTTAAACCATAATGGAGGTTAAAATGAAAATATGTAAATACATAGGTTGGCAGATTATCGTTGTCTTTCTTGTGGCAGTGAGTGTAAACAGTGGCATGATTCTGATGAGACCCTTATTGATGGAACGTTTGTTAAATATTAAAACGACAACATTGACAATGAATACAGTTTTAGAGTTTTTAGTTTATGGACTTATTCTATACACAATATTTTATAGTTCTACGCTTTTGGCTAATTTTGTTAGTAATCATCTACAACGACGTATACAAATTGTGATGAAAACAAAATTACTTAAATCTTTATTTTTACGAGATGAGTATATGTATGATGAGAAAGTATCCATTTTGACACAAGATATGGAAAACCTTTACGAACATTATTTTTTAAAACTTGATATGCTCATCGCAAGAATTTTTTCTTTAATCGTAACGGTTCTATTTATTTTATGCCAAGATATTCGAGTAGGACTTATGTTTATTAGTTTTTCAATTTTACGTCCAGTACCACATTGGTTAATGAATAAAAAAATACAAAGTAGTGGTGCACAGTATGCAGAAAAACAAAAAAATTTTCACTTAAAAGTTGGCGATTATTTTAAAGGTGTTAATACCATATTTTATAATGGTGCACAAAAAGAACAGCTAGATAGTATTTTGAAAAGTAATGAAATGTATGAGAATGCTAGATTAAAAGCTGATTGTACAACAAATCTGACGTTTTTTTTTACTGGCCCGATTGAATTTATTGGTCAAGTATTGCCGCTTGCGTTAGGATTATTTCTTCAAACAAAAGGTGTAAATATTACATCAGCAAGCCTGGTTTCGATGTATATTGCTACAATGAGCTTGAATGGTCCAATTCAGACAATGCTGTACGGTATCTCTGATATTCAACGTTCAAAAGTTGTCCGTGATAAAATATTTTCTCTTTTGGAAACAGAAAATAAAGAATATACATATTCGGTAGTGAAGAATCTTCAGGAATTATGTGTAGTAGATTTAGAAAAGCAACAAGACAATCGTGTCTTATTTAAAGATGTTTCATTCACACTCAAAAAAACAGAGAAAATGCTTATTAAAGGATCGAGTGGGTCTGGTAAAACAACTTTGTTAAATATGATAGCTTCTAAAGAATCTGTCGAAAATGCACAAGTATTTGTTCGTGATACCAAGGGAAATGTTTATACTGATTATCTTGGAAATGTGGCCTATTTATCACAACAGCCATTTTTTATGAACGCTTCTATTGAGGATAATTTAACACTCGGACAACATATATCTAAAGAAAAAATGCTCTATTTCTTAAAAATAGTCGGATTAACTGAAGAGATTCCTGATATTTTAGAGTATCAACTAAGGGATAATGGAAATAATCTTTCAGGAGGGCAGAAACTTCGTTTAGAATTAGTTCGTTTTTTGATTAGAGATAAAGATATCGTATTGGCTGATGAAATAACAGCAGCACTAGATAGAAAAAATGCAAAAAAAGTACGTCATATTTTATATAAATTACCGATTATTTTAATTGAGGTAGCACACCATATTGAAGATGATACTGTATATAAAGAAATATTAGATTTAGATAAGGGAAACAAATGATATTAAATATTTATTAAAATGGAGTTTGTGAGATTTTATCACAAGGATTGTCAGATGGAAGTTGTTTTTAAGTTAAATAAAAATTAGAATACACTTAAAATAACTATTCGGTTATCTTTAATTTTGAGTAAGGGAGAAAATAATATGAACAAAAAAGTAAAATGGTTTTTAGGAGCTTCATCAGTATTATTACTGGCAGCTTGTGGTAACAATACGGCTAAACAAGAAGAGGAAGTCAAAAAAGGAGATATTACACAAAGTAAATTCCCTATTAAAATTGATCATGAAGGAACAGCTATTAGCGGAGGTATTTTAAAATATGCCATTGTTTCGGATAGTCCTATTGAAGGTGTTTTAAATGCAAACTATTGGTTAGGGGCTCCAGATGGAGAAGTTGTAGATTTCTTTGATGAATCTTTATTCGGTAGTGATTCAGATTTACATTTCACAGAAAGAATTGGTAAATTAACATTAGATAAAGAGAAAAAAGAAGTGACAGTAACCATTAAAAAAGATGTTAAATGGTCTGATGGACATCCATTAACGATTGATGATTATATTTATTCTTTTGAAGTCATTGGGCATAAAGATTACACAGGTGCTCGTTACGGCGACGATTTTTCAAATATTATCGGTATGGAAGAGTACCACAAAGGTGAAACTGATAAAATTTCAGGTATTAAAAAAGTTGATGACTATACTGTGACATTTAAAGTAAAAGAACTTTCACCGTCTATCATTCAATCAGGAGGCTTTTGGTCTAGTGCAATGCCGAAACATATTTTCAGTAATATTCCTATAAAAGACCAAGCTGCATCTGATGCCGTTCGTGTAAATCCAGTTGGTTTAGGAGCATTTCGTGTTACAAAAGTCGTTTCTGGAGAATCTGTTACACTAGAAGCTAATCCGTACTACTGGCAAGGCAAACCAAAAATTGAAGGTGTTGTTATGGAAGTTGTTAACACAACAAATGCTTCAGATGAGTTTGCTAAAGGAAATTATGACATCATGAGTGTCCCAACAAGTACATCTATCTATGACTCATTCAAAGAATTAGACAATGCAACGATTATTGGTAAATGGGAAAATACTGTCAATTATGTTGCGTTTAAATTAGGTAAATGGGATAAAGAAGCTGAGAAAATTGTGACAAACCCAGAAGCAAAAGCAAAAGACAAAGTATTACGTCAAGCAATGGGTTATGCATTGAACAGCGATGCAATTGCGTCACAATTCTATGGTGATTTACGTGCCAGAGCGAATACGTTGATTACACCAACATTTAGTAATTTACACTCAAACATTCAAAAAGGATATCCGTATGATGTTGAAAAAGCGAAAAAATTATTAGACGATGCTGGCTATAAAGATAAAGACGGTGACGGATTCCGTGAAACACCAAAAGGTGAAAAATTAGAACTTAAATTTGCATCTATGTCAGGTGGCGACGGTGAAGCGATCGCACAAGCAATGATTAAAGATTGGGAAACAATCGGTGTAAAAGTTAGCTTGGTAGGCGGTAGAACCATTGAATTTAATACATTCTACAAAAAAATTCAAGAGGACGATCCAGAAGTCGACATCTTCTCAGGTGCTTGGGGCTTAGGTGGAGATCCAAACCAAAATGGACTATGGGGAGATAGCTCAACAAACTATGCACGTTTTGTATCAGAAGAACAAAATAAAATTTTAAAAAGAATGAGTTCAAATGAAGCGTTTGATCCAGAAAAACAAAAAGAAATTTTTGAAGAATGGCAAAAATATTCAAATGATCAAGCATACGCTATTCCATTCTTATATAGAACAGGATTACTTGCTGTTAACAAACGCGTTAAAAACTGGGATATTACGATAGATACTTCACTCAATACAGTGACAAACTTACACAAAGTTGAATTGTTAAATAGTGCACCAGTTGCTTCTAAAAAATAATAATGGGTTTAGACATATTATGATAAACTAAAAATAATATGAGAAACCAAAATGTGTCATTTGATAACTCCCTTAATTTTAGGTTTAGCCAACCTGCATGAATTTATCAAATAAACATTTATAGAGCGATGACAAATCGCTCTTTTTTGTTATGCTTCTTTAAGTCCAGTGACACTCCGTTAGGTGCAAAACAAATAAACTACCTATTATTAGGATGAGAAACGATTATTAATTGAAAGGGGCTAATACTATTTTTGATAATCCAACGGTAGACGAAGATAAATGATATTTTGATAGAAATTTTAGCCTATCTATTAGGTAGATTTAATTGTCCCAATAGTAAAAATAATTGGTCTTGTGCTTCTTCAAGTGTATCACTTGTTTCGAGTAACCAATAATTCACAAAAGCGACTATACCACCTGCAAAAACATGAATGTAATATAAATTGGGTAAACCATTGAGTTGAATTGTACTTAGACACATAGCAGAGATAAGCATTTCTTTAAAAGCAGCTGAAAAAACAGCTGGCTGATTAGATAATAATTGATAAATAATAAAACGATTCTGATGAACAGCAAAGAGAATATTATCAAGAAATAAACGACGTTCAACGTCCGTTATTGACGTCATATCTTTGACAAGAGGTCTACATGCTTTTTCGATAGAAATAAGAATGTGTTGTAATAAACTATCGTAAAGATGTTCTTTCGTTTCATAGTGTTGATAAAAAGCGTTTCGAGAGATTTGTGCTAATTCACATATTTCTTTAACAGAAATTTTAGCCATATCTTTTTGTTGTAGTAATTCAAAAAAAGCTTTTTGAATGGCTTTTTCTGTTTTTTCAAATCGTAAATCTTGTTTCAAAATGACACTTCCTTTCTATTTGTCACATAAGTGACAATTTCACTAAATATGTAAATTGACCAATTTAAATGACATCTGTAATATAGTGACTATAACATAAAGAAAGGGTAAAGACAAATGACAAATCGTATTACAGAAATTTTAGGAATTGAAAAACCAATTATTCAAGGGCCATTAGCTTGGTTAACAAATGGTCGATATGCAGGTGCTGTTAGTGCAGCAGGAGGATTAGGCGTTCTAGGAATTAGTGCTGGACAAACAGTCGCAGCGACAACCGTAGAAGAAACAGTTGAAAATATGCGTCGTGAAATACGAATTGCTCGTCAAATAACAAATAAACCTTTAGGGTTAAATGTCGCACCAGGCCATCCAATGACAGATATTTTTACACAACCTATGTTAGATTTAATGGTTGAAGAAGGTGTGAGTGTTGCTGTTATGGTTGGAGATTTCTCAGCTGAATGGACGAAGAGATTTCATGATAAAGGTATTAAAGTTGTGTTTCGTGCTGCCACACCAACCGTTGAAAACACGGAAGAAGCTATTCAAGGTGGAGCAGATATAATTGTAGCAACTGGATTTGATGAAGGTGGAACAGTTCCCGAGAAAGTGATTGGTACTTTCTCTATTGTCCCGATGATTGTGGATGCAGCAAAAGGGCGTGTACCTGTTATGGCTGCGGGTGGTATTGCAGACGCTCGTACAGCACGAGCAGCCTTTGCTTTAGGAGCAGAAGGTTTATTTGTCGGAACAGCTTTCATGATGTCTGAAGAGTCAATTTTAGCATCAAATATAAAAGAATTAGCTTTAAAATCAAATGCTTCTGATTTGTTATTATATAGAACAGTACCTGCTTATTATCGTTCCCTACCAGGAGATATTCCAAATAAACTGTTGGAAATGAGCCAAGCAGGTGCCAGTGAAGAAGATATTTTTGAAGTGCAAAGAGGCTATAATGGTATGAGAGATGGCATGCTCTTTGGTGATCTTAGCAAAGGATTTGCATCATTTGGTTTAGGTATTTCCATGATTGATAAGATTGAACCCGTAGCGGTCATTATGGATAAACTGATGTCTGGGATTGAGGAGTTATTATAATATGAAGAAAAAACAAATGAAAATTGTGCTTCAAATGGCATCAGGTTATGGCGGAGAATTTAAAACATGGCGATTACCCGAAGCAAAAGCAGATGCTTATACAGATATGGATTTCTATGTTGAAATGGCACAGTTAGCTGAAAAAGGAAAAATTCATGCTTTATTTATGGCAGATACTCCTGCTTTAGTCAATGATTTAACAGAAGATACACCTATGCATTCTATGGATCCATTGATTGCAATGACTTCTGTTGCACGTGCAACAAATCATATTGGTTTAGTTGGTACATTTTCAACAACTTTTAATGAACCGTATAATTTAGCGCGTCATTTAAAAGCACTTGATGTCATCAGCCACGGTCGTGTTGGCTGGAATGCTGTCACGACTACAACTCAAGCGACAGCAGCTAATTTTGGTACGCATGTCAAAGTAAGTCAAGAACGTTATGAACGTGCTCATGAGATGATTGAAGCGATTCAAAGTCTATGGGGATCTTGGGGAGAAAAAGCCTATCTACACAATAAAGAAACAGGTCAATTTGCAGATATGTCAAAAATAAATCCAATTGAGTATACTGGAAATTACGTTCAAACGAGAGGACCTCTACCAATTCCTCCGTCAGAACAAGGGCAACCTCCAATTTTTCAAGCGGGATCTAGTCCAGAAGGTGTTCGCTTAGCAGGACGATTTGCTTCTGGTGTTTACGCCAATCCTTTTACAATAGAAGAAGCACGTGAATACCGCAATATGCTTCGCCAAAGTGCTGTAAATCATGGACGATCTGCAGATGATATAAATGTCTTTACAGGGTTTATGTTTACTATTGCAGATAGTAAAGAAGAAGCATTGGCACGTCGTAGAAAAGTAATGGCATTTGATCCACAAGAAACATCACAACGTTTAGATTATTTATCAGCTATGGTAGGTATTAACTTAAAAAGTTTTGATGTTGAAAAACCATTACCAGAAAATGTTCAACAAATGTTACAACCACATTGGCAAGATCCACGTTCTCCTAGAGCTGTGACATTGCTGCAAGAAGGTTACTCGCCTTTAGATACTTTAGCTATGGGTGTAATTAACTATCATCCAGTTGTTGTTGGAACAGCAAAAGATGTTGCCGATTTTCTTCAAGAGTGGTTTGAATCAGGTGCGACAGACGGATTTTCAATTGTTCCCGACTTAGCACATGACGGTGTGCGAGCTTTTGTAGAGCAAGTAGTACCCATTTTACAAGAACGTGGTATTTTCCACGAAGATTACGAAGGAACAACCTTGCGTGAAAATTTAGGTGTTCCTTATCAATATGGTATATTAACAGAGAAAATGTAATATAAAATAAGTGATTTAAAAACAGGAATTGTATTAAAAGTTCTTGAATCGTAAAATGCTTGACCTCAACAACTTAAAAATGTTGAGGTCAAGTGTTTTTGCCATTATTCAAAGTGCTCGTCAGATAAATGCAATGTTTCTTTTTCTAAAGGTAAATCAATATACGCTTCTTCTTCGATAACAAATGCTAAACTACCATTAAATTGTTGCGTAATATCTTGCTCAAAATCTGATAGCAGACGAGATAGAATGCCACATGTATACGTAATATCGCTAGCATAATCCGTATGTAGCAAACGATATGGAGAATGACTTAAAAAATAATCAAACTTACCACTGAGTGTGTAAGGAACACGAATCGTAACAATAAATTGTTTTGTATGCATCATAATACCTACGTGATTCAAAGCATTTGAAACAGCTGAACTATACGCACGAATCAAGCCTCCTGCACCTAGTTTGACACCACCGAAATATCTAGTTACGACAGCTACGACATTATGCAAATCATTTTTTTTGAGTACCTCTAGCATTGGTACACCTGCTGTACCACTAGGTTCTCCGTCATCATGTGCTCTTTGAATATGGTCATGCTCACCAATTAAAAAAGCTGAACAGTTATGCGTTGCTTTTTTATGTTCTTTTTTCTTTTCTTGAATAAAAGCAAGTGCTTCTTCCTCGGTATCTATTTTTTTTAATGCACAAATAAAACGTGATGCCCTAATAATAAGTTCTGCTTCCCCATCTTTTGCAATTTGTTTATATTCTTCCATAGTTTCTCCATGTAATTTTTGATACTTTCTTTAAAATTAAGTATAATGAAAATAATAAAGTTACGCAATAGGAGAATATTATGACGAATCACATTGTTCTTTTTGAACCCCAAATCCCAGCAAATACAGGAAATATTGCACGTACATGTGCTGCAACAAACACGCATTTACATTTAATCGAACCTTTAGGATTTTCAACGGACGACAAACAGTTAAAACGAGCAGGATTAGATTACTGGCATGATGTGACTATTTCTTACTATAAAAATTTAGATGAATTTTTGGATTTTGTTGGAAACAAGCCTCTATATTTAGTGACGAAGTTTGCCAAACACATTTATAGCGACATTACTTATCAAGCAGAACAAGATTATTTCTTTGTTTTCGGAAAAGAAACAACGGGGCTACCAGAAAGTTTTATGCAATCCTTTAAAGAACAATGTATTCGTGTCCCAATGAATGATGAGCATGTACGCTCCCTAAATTTATCCAATACGGCAGCTTTAGTCATTTATGAAGTCTTACGTCAACAAGGCTTTCCGCATTTAGAATTAACACATACATACGACACAGAAAAAGCAGAACACTTGGGGTGGTAAAAATGAAGAAAAAATGGGTAGGTATTGCTTCCGTACTAATGGGCAGCGCTGTTGTTTACTGGCAAAATAGAAAAGTTGTAAAAACAACTTATGAATTACCTATATTTGACTTGCCTAAAGAATTAGAAGAGTTTACAATTATCCAATTATCTGATATTCATTTTCCAAATGAATTGTTAGATACAAATCATTTAACAAAACAAATTGCTCAACAAAAACCAGACATAATTATTATAACAGGTAACTTGGTAACAGCTAAAGGCAATTATGATAGAAAAGAAATGACTTATTTCATACAAGGTCTTGTCAATATTGCACCGACGTATGTGGTGTCGGGTTATCATGAATACAAGATGAAACATCTTGACAAATTAAGAGAGGACATTGCTGAAGCAGGCGGGATTTATTTGGAAAATGACACCATTTGGCACCGTCATAAAAAATCCGGTGTACTTATTATGGGACTAGACGAAAAAACAGCACAACAAACAAAGGACAGTTTGTATTTAAGACGTATCCATGTTCCTGAAGAACATAGTTATGATGTGAAAATTTTATTGGCACATCATCCAGAATGGTTTTTATTTTACCATACCGAAGAAGAAAAATTGCCTGACGTTACATTTTCGGGGTATGCAAAAGGTGGACACGTTCGACTTCCAGTAATTGGAGGCTTATTTTCAAATAATCAAGGTGTATTACCAAACTATACAGAGGGTGTATATGCCCACCCGATTTTACCAGATAAATTACTAGTTATTAGTCGAGGGATTGGCACCTCTAAAAAAATACCACTTAGAGTAAATAATAAACCAGAAATGGTTGTTGCAAAATTGATAGCTAAAAATTAGGAGGAAACAATGATTAAAATTGGTGTTATAGGAACCAGTGCTATCACAAAAGAGAGTATGCTTTCTGCGTTAAGCACAAAATTGTACAAGCTCCAAGTTGTATATAGCCGAAAACTAGAAAGTGCTCAACGTTTTGGAGAACAGTTTGGTGTGACAGAGTATGAAACGGACTTAGAATGCTTTGTTAATCGAGAAGATATAGATTTAGTATATATTGCCTCACCAAATGCCAGCCATTTTTCTCAAGTGTGTACAGCTTTAAAAGCAAGAAAGCACGTTGTTGTTGAAAAACCAGCATTTGTAACAGCAAAACAGTGGGATACTGCCTTACAATTAGCAAAAGAAAATAATACCTATTTATTTGAAGCGATACGTACAGCTTATGAACCTAATTTTAACATTGTGACAAAAACAATTAAAAATTTTGAAAAAATTGACGGAGCAATCTTGAATTTTTGTCAATTTTCATCACGTATTGAAGATGTCTATCATGGCATTGAACATAATATTTTTTCTAAAGAACATGCCGGTGGTGCTATCATGGATTTAGGTGTGTACCTTTTACACGCTGCGCTTAGCTGGTTTGGTGAACCAACAGATATTGATTACGATGCACAACTTCTTTGGACAGGTGTAGACGGTCAAGGTGTTATTCGTTTAACATATCCAACATTTTCTGTTTATGGACATATCAGCAAACAAGTACAGTCCTATGTAGCAAGTGAAATATATACAAAAGAAATGACATTATCCATACAATCCATTGACAGAATAACCGATATTACGCTGATTAACAAAAAAACAAACGAAAAACAAATTCTTTCTGTACCAGCACATCCAGATAGAATGATAGCTGAATGGCAAGCGTTTTTTGATATATTACAAGGTAAAGATCAAGAATTTTATCAAGAGCGTCTGCAAATAGGTAGAAAAGTAACAGAAATAACAGAGCAACTAAGAAGACAAGTAGGTATTCTGTTTAAAGAAGATGACGAAGAAAGAGGATAAACATGACAACTCAATTACCAATGATTGTACAAAATAAAATGGAACAGCATCATTTTGAACGATTGACACCTATTCAAGAAAAATGTTTTGAAACAATCAAAAACGGAGAAGATATTGTAGCGGTTTCACCTACTGGAACAGGGAAAACATTGGCTTATATTTTGCCGTTTTTAGATAAACTAGAAAAAAATGAAACATTACAACTTCTTGTGCTGGCACCGTCACAAGAACTAGCGCAACAAATAGGCTCTGTGTGCCGTGAGTGGCTAGATGTTACGGTACAAGTTATTACAGGTGGCGCAAATGTAAAAAGACAGATAGAACAGTTGAAAAAAAAGCCAGAAGTAATTGTCGGGACGCCAGGTCGATTGCATGAATTGATGAGCCAAACAAAAAAAATAAAATGCCACCAACTTAAAAGTATTGTCTTAGATGAAGCAGACTATCTCTTAAAAGAGGAACATTTACATACAGTCAGAGATATTGTTAAACGTGCACCGTCACAAAGACAGTTACTGTTTTTTTCAGCAACATCAAACGACACGTTAGAACATATCTCAAAATGGTTTAATACACAAGCCAACTTTATCAATGTTGCACATCAAACATCAAATGTAACGCATGGGTTCATACGTGTTGAAGAAAGAAAAAGAAGTGATATATTACGTAAATTAGCCTATGTAAATAAGATGCGAGGATTGGTTTTCGTACAAAATGTTGGAAGTTTAGCTTTACTTTACGAAAAAATGATGTTTGAAAATATAAAAGTTGGTGTATTACACAGTGACACACATCACATAGAACGTAAAAAAATGTTAGATGCATTTAAAGAAGGAAACGTAACATTTTTATTAACAACAGATGTTGCCTCTCGTGGATTGGATATTACCGATTTACCTTATGTCATTCAATACGACCTGCCAAGAGAAAAGGATATTTACTTACATCGTGCCGGTAGAACAGGACGCATGGGAAAATCCGGCTGTGTCATCAGTTTTGTATCTACGAAACAAGAAATAGAGTATAAAAAAATAGTACCTAAAAATACAGATATTAAAGAATATATTGTCAAAGACAGTATTTTACAAGAAAAACACAAATGATTTTTTCGTTTGTGTTTTCTCTTATAAAGAAAATAAACTGAAAAAAAATAAGTTTTTATGAAAGCCATAAAAGTCATGACACGCCAAAAACGTTGATCTGACGGGGGAAATAAAAAAGTTTGAAAAAAAAGAAAAAAAGTTTGAAAAAGGTGTTGACAAAAAAAAGGTGTGTTGGTATGATGTATAAGTCGTCGCAAGGGACGACAAAACGACTGGAAACAGTCGACACAGCCCTTTGAAAACTAAACAAAGACAAACCAAATGTGTAGGGACAACATCCAATGGATGTGTCAAAACAAAAACAATAAATCTGGATGGAAACATCCAAAGATAAGTCAGCAAAA